>JAGOBQ010000277.1 GCA_017999215.1 Thermoanaerobaculia bacterium | reverse complement strand
CTACTGAACCTGTTCACGCTGATCACCGCGACGACGCTCCTCGCGGCGCCCGCTCGCGGCCCCCGTCTCCTCGCCCCGGGCGTCGTCGCCACGGGCGAAAGCGAGAGCCACGCGACCCTCGCGCCCGACGGCAGGACCCTCTATTTCGTCAAGCTGACCCCCGACTTCGCGCACTGGACCGCGGTCGCTTCCGAGCGCCGGGGCGAGCGCTGGGCCGAGCCGTCGGTGGCGTGGTTCTCGGGACGCTGGAGCGACGCGGACGTCTCGTTCTCGCCGGACGCGTCGACCATCTACTTCATCTCCAACCGCCCCGATCGGGCCTCCGATCCGGCGCGCGCGGACCACGACCTCTTCCGGATGCGACGAACGTCCTCCGGCTGGTCCGAGCCGGAGCGGATCGTCGAGCTCGCGAGCCCGGGTGCCGAGTGGTTCCCCAACCAGACGGCGGACGGGACGCTCTATTTCGGTTCCGAACGGCGGGCGGGAAACCTGGGACCGGCGGGCACGTCCGACCTCTGGCGCGCGCGCTGGCTCGGAGACCGGTTCGCGGAGCCGGAGAACCTGGGCCCGACGATCAACACCGCGGGACAGGACATCGAACCCTGGATCTCGGCCGACGGCCGGACGCTCGTCTTCGCCTCGAAGGGGCGGGCGGATTCGCTCGGCTCCTACGACCTCTACGTCTCCCGCGCCTGCGCCGGAGTCTGGAGCGATCCGCGTCCGCTCGGCGGCGGAGTCAACTCGCCGGGCTGGGAATTCGGCGGCCGCTTCTCGCCCGACGGCAGGACCTTCTTCTTCGCGAGCAATCGGACGATCGCGTCGCCGGCCGACCGGACCCTTGCGGGACGCGGCGGCTACCGCGAGCTCGTCGAGCGCCTGCGCTCGCCCGGGAACGGCCTCTTCGACGTCTACGAGATCGACGCCTCCGAGCTCGGCCTCGGCTCGCCCTGCGACACCCCTGCTCGAAGCAGCCCTTGACGAGGAGGACGTCGACGGGCGAAGCAGCGATGGTCTTCACCCGGTGGGTCCGCGTCCCGTCCCGAACGAGCGCGAGGACGCCTTTGTTCGCGCGGGCGCGCCCCGCCGCGAGGCCGAGGCTGGGCGTGCCGGGCAGGTCGCCATCGCGCGCCGAGGCGACGAGATGGCCTCCGCCCCGACCTCTTCGTGGAGAACCGCTCCCTCGTCGTCGGCTCCCCCGCCCTCGTCGTCGGGGGGCGCCTCCAGAAGGAGGACGGCTCGCTCTCCGCCCGCGCCGGGCCCTCGGGGCGGCTGAGCCTCGCGGAGCCGATCCCCGAGCTGCGCCGGAAGACGTCGCCGCCCGACCGCCACCACCGCGAGGGCACCCCGCCCAGCCACGATTTCCGGTGAAGGGCCGTCCCGGCGGCCTCCCCCCGCGAACCGACTCTCCCTGTCTTCCGTTTCGTACCGCGGCCACACGAAAGGAAGATCCGCCGATGCGCTCCCCCCGTCACCTCCTGAGCTTCGGGATCGCGGTGCCGATCCTCTATCTCCTGGCCCTGGTCCTCGGTTCCGCCTTCTACCCCGGATACAGCCACGTGACCCGGTACGCGAGCGAGCTCGGCGCGGCGGAGGCGCCCCACCCCTGGATCTTCAACTCCGGCATCGTCGCCGCGGGACTTGCGGCGGCGCTGGCGGGGCCCGGCCTCTTCCACGCGCTTCGCCGGCTCGGGAGCGATCGCCTGCCGGCCGTCCTCTCGGGAGTCGCCGTTTCGCTCTGGGGCGTCGCGATGGTCCTCGGCGGCTCCTTCCCGATGCCGGATCCGCGCCACGGCGGGTTCGGTCTCGGCCTCGGGCTCCAGGTCGCGCCGCTCTTCCTGCTCCGGGGCCTTCGCCGCACGCCGGACTCCGGCCGGCTGAGGATCTTCCTCGTCGTCGTCTTCCTCGCGATGACGGCGCTCTTCGCCGTGATGATGGGCGTCGGGGGGCTCGTCACCCGCGCCAACGTCGGCCTGTGGCAGCGCGGGAACGCCCTCGCCTCCATTCCCTGGATCGGGATCGCCGCGTACGCGCTGCGTCGGCGCCTCGCTCACTGATCGGCCCGACCGCCGCCTCGACTTCTCGGGTCCACCCTCGACGCGCGGGCCGATCCGTATCACGATCGGGGAACGCGGCCGGCGTCGAACCGGCCGCGAGGAGGCTCCGATGGACGGACGGACGACCCTTGCTTCCGGACTGCTGCTCCTCGTCGGGCTCGCGCCGCTGGCCGGCGTCGTGCTCGCTTCCGCGCCCGAGCTCGAGAAGGACGTGATCCCGACCTCGGCCGGCCCGCTCGAGGTGACGTTCGTCGGGCACGGAACCCTCTTCTTCCGCTTCGACGGAAAGGTGATCCACATCGACCCGTACGGGAAGCTCGCCGACTACGCGAAGCTCCCGAAGGCAGACGTCGTCCTCCTCACGCACGCCCACGGAGACCACCTCGACCCCGCCGCGCTCGCCGCGGTCCGGACGGCGGCGACGAAGCTCGTCGTCGCACCGGCCTGCAAGGGAAAGGTCGACGGGGCGACGGTCCTTCCGAACGGCGAGACGA
Organism: Thermoanaerobaculia bacterium; assembly: GCA_017999215.1. Taxonomy (GTDB): domain Bacteria; phylum Acidobacteriota; class Thermoanaerobaculia; order UBA5066; family UBA5066; genus UBA5066. The sequence goes on along the minus strand of JAGOBQ010000277.1, from coordinate 3,486 downwards.
CGACGGTCGCGGGAATCCCGATCGAGGCGGTCCCCGCCTACAACCTCGTCGCGAAGCGGCCCGACGGCTCCCCGTTCCACCCGAAGGGCGAGGGGAACGGCTACGTCCTGACGTTCGGGAAGACCCGCGTCTACGTCGCGGGCGACACGGAAAACGTCCCGGAGATGAAGGCGCTCGAGGGGATCGACGTCGCCTTCCTTCCGATGAACCTCCCCTACACGATGACGCCCGAGATGGTCGCGGACGCCGCCCGCGCCATCCGGCCGCGCGTCCTCTACCCGTACCACTTCGGCGAGACCGACCCGCAGAAGCTCGTCTCGCTCCTCGCGGGCGAGAAGGGGATCGAGGTCCGCGTCCGGAAGATGCGGTAGCCCGGGCCGCCCTACCCCGCCCCGAGGATCAGGAGCGTCGCGGCGAAGACGAGGCCCGAGACGACGAGCGTCACGGTCGTGTAGGCGAGGATGTCGCGCACCTTCAGGCCGGCGATCGCGAGGAGCGGGAGCGCCCAGAAGGGCTGGATCATGTTCGTCCACTGGTCCCCGTAGGCGAGCGCCATGATCGCGACCTCGGGGGCCACGCCGAGGCGCGAGGCCGCGTCGAGGAGGATCGGCCCCTGGACCGCGAACTGTCCTCCTCCCGACGGGACGAAGAAGTTGACGAGGCCGGCCGAGAGGAGCGAGAGGAGGCCGAACGTGCGCGGGGACGCGAGGCCGACGAAGGCGTCGGAGAGGACGGCGATGAGCCCCGTCGCCGTCATGATCCCGAGGATCCCGGCGTAGAGCGGGAACTGGAGGAGGATGTCGCCGACCGTCGAGGCCGCCCCCTTCACGAGGGCGATCAGCTCGAACGGGCTCCTCACGAGGAGGAAGACGAGGGCGAGGAAGGTCCAGTTCACCGTGTCGAGCGACATCGGCCCGCCGCGCGCGAAGTGGAGAACGAGGTAGGCCGCGAGCGCCAGGCCGACCGCCCCGGTGAGGGCCCGGCTCGCGTCGAGCCGGTCGGCGGGCGTGACGACCTCCTCGTCGACCCGCGGCCCGGCGTCGCGAACGTCGGCGTCGACCTCGCGGACCGGGTCGCCCTCCCGCGGCGCCGCGAGCGCGAGGGCGAGCGCGACGGCCGCGACCGTCGCCGCCGTCGCGAGGAGGTTCCACCCGGCGAACGTCGTCTCCGAGATCGGCACCGTCCGTCCGAGCTGCTTCGCAATGAACGAGCCTTCGGTCGCCGCGGTGAGCGGCCCGGAGCCCGAGAAACCCATGTGCCAGACGACGAACCCCGAGAACGCCGCGGCGACGAGCATCGGGAAGTGGAGCCGGAGGCCCCGCGCCCTCGCCTGCGCCGCCACCTCGCGGGCGAGGAGCGCGCCGACGACGAGGCCGAGGCCCCACGTCACGAGCGAGGCCGCGGCGGCGACGAGGAAGACCGAGACGTAGGCCTGGCGCGGCGTCCGCGGCAGGCTCCCGAGCCGGGCGAGGAGGACGCGGACGGGTCGCGTGTTCGCGAGGACGTGCCCGAGCATCAGGATGAGCGCCATCTGCGTCATGAACGCGAGGAGCCCCGAGAGCCCGTCGCCCCACCCGCGCAGGACCTCCGCGGGGCCGGCGGCGGTCAGGAGGAGGGCGAGGACGGCGACGACCGCCGTCAGGAGGACCGCGAAGACGAGCGCGCTCGGGAGGAAGCGCTCGACGAGCGTGTTCAGCGACCTCATGAGAGACGCGACCGCCCCGGGCCGGGCCGCCGCCGGAGAGCTCACGCCTCGCGCCGCCCCGGAAGGAGGAGCGAGGTTCCGAGGACGGCCCAGGAGGCGAGGAGCCCCCACGTCGCGAGGACGGCCGGGTTGTTCGAGAGAGCGCCCAGCTTCAGCGTGCCAGCGACGACGTAGACGGCGACGGCCGCCGCGGCCGCGAGCGCGACGGCGCCGCGCCGCGCGCGCGGCAGGAACATCCCGGCCACGAGCGGGACGGACGAGGCGGTGAAGAGGAGGTAGATGCCGTACTGGGCGAAGATCGCGACCGAGCCGCCCGTCGGGTGGGCGATCTGCCAGCGGGCGAGGAGGAGACAGACGACGCCGATCGCCGCGAGGCCGATCCTCCCGAACCGGAGCGCCTTCTCCGGCTTCGCTCCCGGCAGGAGCGGGTGGACGTCGACGGAGAGGATGCTCGCGAGGGCGAGGAAGATCCCCTCGAGCGTCGAGAGACCGGCGCAGATGATCCCGACGGCGACGACGACGCTCAGGCCCGGCCCGAAGGAGGCGCCGATCCAGGCCGGGACGACGAGGTCGATCCGCGGGAGCGCCGGGAGGGAGAGGCGCGCCGCGAGGCCGACCCAGAGGACCCCCATGAAGACGAGCCCGGCCCCGATCGCGACGCCGAGGTACCGCTTCACCTGGCGGCCGTCTGCGAGGTAGAGCGCCTTCGAGAGGATGTGCGGCTGCCCCACGATGGCGAGGCCGACGAGGAAGTTGCAGAAGAAGACCTCGAAGAGATTCCGGAAGTAGGGGGACGCGGGGTTCACGACGGTCGCGAGCGACGGCTGGATCGCGCCGAGGCGGTCGAGCACCCCGCCGAACGGCGCGGCCTGGCCGACCGCGGTCCCGACGAGGAGCACCGCGACGACGAGCATGACGATCGCCTGGAACGCGTTGATCCAGGCGTGCGCCGTCGCGCCCCCCATCGCCATCGCGAGGAGGACGTAGAGGAGGACCGCGGCGGCCACCGCCACCGCGGGGACGCCGAGGAGGCCCGCGAGGACGTGCGCGAGGGCGACGACGATGAGCGTCGCGAACGCGAGGAGGCCGCCCGAGAGGACGACGAACGCGAGCCGCATCCCCTTCGACTCCCAGCGGGTCCCGATCCACTGCGGGATCGTCAGCGCCATCACTCGCGCTCCCGTCTCGCGGAACGGTCCCGAGAGGACCGCGAGGCCGATCGTGATCCCGAGGCCGGCGGCGACGCCGTAGCCGAGGAGCGCGGCGAGGCCGAAGTGGGCGACGAGGCCCGGGTTGACGACGAACGTCGCCACGCTCGTCAGCTGGGCCGAGAGGGAGAGGCCGACGACCCACGGCGGGAGGTCCCGGCTTCCGACCGCGTACGAGGCGACGCTCGAGGATTTCCTTGCGCCCCGGATCGCGAAGGCCGCGGCCACCGCCACGTAGAGCCCCAGGCCGATCCAGGTCAGCGTCGCCGTCGTCATCTCTCGCTCCTCCCGCGGCGCGCCGGAGGCGCGCCGTCCGCGGGCGGATGATAGATGCGGCGGGCCCGGGGGCGCGCGCGAGGAGTCGGGCGGCGGCGGGTCAGGCCACCGGAGCCCGCTCCGAGAGCCTCATCGTCGCGAGCACTTCCCGCGCCGCGCGCTCCCCCGATTCGCAGGCGCCCTCCATGAAGCCCTGGAAGTCGGAGGAGGTGTGCTCGCCCGCGAAGAAGACGCCCCCTTCCCTCTCGCTCTCGGCTCCGCCGAACGACGTGATCTGGCCGACGCGGTAGCAGGCGT
>JAGOBQ010000276.1 GCA_017999215.1 Thermoanaerobaculia bacterium | reverse complement strand
CCTCGCTGCGGGCCGCGACGGCGGAGAGGGCGCGGAGGCCGCCGCGGAAGAGCGGACGGGCGGCGCGGAGCCGGCGGACCGACCGCTCCGAGAGGCGCCCGCTCGCCACGAGGACTGGCAGGCCCCGGCGCCGCGCCGCCCGGAGGAGGACGGGCCAGAGCTCGGTCTCCATCAGGACGAGGAGGCGCGGAGCGGCCGAATCGAGGAGGCGGCGGACCGAGACCGGGAGGTCGAGGGGAAACGGCTGAAGCCGCGCCGGAGGGGCGAGGTCGCGAAAACGCTTCTCGAGGAGGGCCACGCCGGCCGGGGTCGAAGATGTGACGAGGAGCGAGAGTTCCGGACGCGCGGAGCGGAGGGCGAGCGCGAGCGTGTGGGCCAGCTCGACCTCGCCGACCGAGACTCCCTGCACCCAGACGTCAACCCTCCCGGGCGTGGCCTCGGGAAGGAGCCTTCGCGCGAGGAGAGCCGTCAGGCCGGTTCCTCCGGCCGACGGGCGTTCGGCCCGGGTCAACCGGCTTCCCTGGAAGAGGTTACGTTCCGCATCCGAGAGGCCGCATTATAGGCTCCGCGCCGCGAAGGACCGCGACCGAGAGGCGGAGACGGACGTCCCGTAGACGAGGCCGCGCGCGGAACCGTAGAACCGACGGCATGGCCATTCAGCTGGTCCACGTCCGCCGGGCGCCGCAGGAGGGGACGACGAACGAGCCGAGGGACGAACGGCGCCTCGCGGCGCTCGCGAAAGCGGGCGACGAGGACGCCTTCGCGGAGCTCGTCCGCGGGCGGACCGACTCCGTCGTCGCGTTCCTCCGCCGGATGCTCGGCGACACGGAAGACGCGCGCGACGTCGCCCAGCTGACGTTCCTGCGCGTGTGGGAGAACCTCCCGCGCTACGACCCGTCGTACGCCTTCTCGACGTGGCTCTTCCGAATCGCCGGAAACCTCGCGATCGACGCCCTCCGCTCGAGGGGGACGCGGGCCCGGACTCTCGCCGAGAGCTTCCGCGTCGTGAAGGGGGGGCTCCTCGCCGCGAGCCCCGAGGCGCCGCTGCGCCTCTCGCAGGAGGAGGTCCGTCGTGTCTTCGAGGCGTGCGCGTCGGTCCTGTCGGAGAAACAGCGGCTCGTCTTCGTCCTCCGCGAGATGGAGGAGAAGGAGAGCCGCGAGGTGGCCGAGATCGTCGGCTGCCGGGAGTCGACCGTGAGGAACCACCTCTTCCAGGCCCGGCGCCTCCTGCGCGAGGAGCTGAAGCGGCGTTTTCCGGAGTACGTCCCCGAGTCGCACCGGAGCGCCGAGGGAGCGGGAGCGTGAGGGAGCCCGCCTGCGGCCGTCTCGACGACCTCCTGGCGCGCCGGGAGGAGGATCGCCTCACGCCGGCGGAGGAAGGCTTCCTCCGGGGGCACCTCGCGTCCTGCGAGACCTGCGCCGCCGAGGCGCTGCGCCGCGATCCGGTCCTTCTCTTCGCCCGGGCGGCCGCGCCGGAGCCGCTCTCCGCCGACGCGCGGGAGCGGTTCGTGGACGGCGTCCTCGCGGCCGCCGCGACCGCGAAGGCCGGCCGGCGTCTTCAGAGAGCCCACTCCCGGCCCGTCCTCCGCCTCGCCGCCTCCCTCCTCCTCGCCGCCTCCGTCGCGGGCGTCTGGCTCGCGCGGGACGCCGGGGACGGCTCCGCCGAGGCGCCGCGCCCGGAGCTCGTCGCCGCCGCGGACGAAGGCGTCCGCACGCCGCCCGACGTCATCCCCGCGGTCGAGGACCTCGGCGGCGACGCGGCCGTCGTCTACCAGTTCCCGTCGACCCGGCCGGGCGAGCCGACGGTCGTCTTCGTCGTCGACCGGAACGCGGACATCTGATGCGCACCTCGCTCCTTCCGGGCTTTGTGGCGGCCGCGCTCTTCTTCGCCGCCCCGGCCGCCGCGAGGACGCCGGCGCCGAAGCCGACGGCGGGACCGGACGTCGTCCGGGTCTTCGTCCTGAAGCACCGGAAAGCGGAGGACGCGTTCCTCCTCGTCCGGCCCCTCCTCGGCGCGCGCGGGACGATCGTCCTGCAGACGGCGACGAATGCCCTGACCGTGCGGGACACCGTCCGCACCGTCGAGAGGGTCGCGCAGGCGGTCTCGTCGTTCGACCTCCCGCCGAGGGCGATCGCCGTCTCCGTCTCTCTCATCCGCGCGACGCACGCGCCCGGCCCGGGCGGCCCGCCGGCGCCCGTGGCCGAGCGGTTCCGCACCGTGGCCGACCGCCTCCGGAGTCTCTTCAACTTCACCGAGTACGCCTCCCTCGACGAGGTCGTCCTGCAGGGGCTCGAGGGCGATCCGGTCTCCTGGACCCTCGGGGGGAGCTTCCGCATCGACTTCCTCCTCGAGCCGGGGGGCGGGAAGGAGAGCGTCCGCCTCCGGAATCTCGTCCTCGCTCGCCTCCGGCGCGACGAGGCCGGGAACGAGACGGCCCGGGACATCGCCCGGACCTCCCTCAACCTGCGGATGCGGGAGCCGTTCGTCCTCGGCATCGGCCGCGAGGAGGGGGGGGGCGCGGCGCTCTTTCTCGTCCTGACCGCCGATCCGGTCGAGTCCGGGCCCGGCATCGCGGGGCGGCGCTGATGCCCGAGTTCGTCTGCCGCATCGGGACGCCCGACGGAAGCGTCGTCACCCGGACCGTGGAGGCCTCCGACGAGGCGGCCCTCCGGGCCGAGCTCGCGCGCCAGGGCGCGCGCCTCTTCTCCTCGAAGGCGGGGAAAGGCCGGAGCACCCCGGCCGCGGGCCTGGTGCCCCGTCTCGGCGCGTTCCGGAGCCGGGGCCGGGTCGGCGTGCACGAGTTCCTCGTCTTCAACCAGGAGCTCGTCGCCCTCCTCCGCGCCGGGCTCCCGGTCGTCTCCGGCTTCGAGATCCTCCTCGAGCGCCAGGAGAACGCGCACTTCAAGCGGATCCTGATCGACGTGCGGGAGCAGCTCGTCTCGGGCGTGGCGCTCTCGGACGCGTTCCTCTCGCACGGCGACACGTTCCCGCGCCTCTACGCCACCTCGCTCAAGGCGGGGGAGCGTTCCGGCGAGGTCGAGAAGGTCCTCCGGCGGTTCCTCGAGTACCAGAAGATCCTCGGCCGGGTGAAGCGGAAGGTGACCGGGGCGATGGCCTATCCGATCGTCCTCGTGAGCCTCGCCGTCGGGCTGATCTTCATCCTGATGACCTACGTCATCCCGAAGTTCACCGAGTTCTACGCGGGCTTCGGCGCCGACATGCCGGCGCTGACCGTGGCCGTCGTCGGCACCGCGACCTTCATGCGCGCGCACCTCCTCGAGATCCTCCTCGGCACCGGGGCGGCGGTCTTCGCGTTCGACCGCTGGCGTCGGACCGACGCCGGCCGCCGGACGATCGACGGGTTCCTCCTGAAGCTCCCGGCCGTCGGCGTCGTCCTCCACGAATTCTCCCTCTCCCAGTTCGCCCGGGCCCTCGCGACGCTCGTCGGGGCGGGCACGCCGCTCGTCACGGCCCTCGAGATCTCGACCGGCTCCATCGGCAACCGCCGGGTGTCGGACGCGGTCGCGTCCGTCGTGCCGAAGGTGCGGGAGGGGGCCGAGCTCTGGCGGAGCCTCGAGAACACCGGGCAGTTCACCTCCCTCGCCGTCGAGATGATCAAGGTGGGCGAGGCGACCGGTGCGCTCGAGGAGATGCTGGCGAACGTCTCGGACTTCTACGACGAGGCGATCGAGGCGCGCCTCCAGACGATCATCAACCTGATCGAGCCGGTCATCCTGATCGTGATGGGAGGCGTCATCGCGACGATCCTCCTCTCCGTATACCTTCCGATGTTCACGATCCTCTCCAGCATCCGGGGCTGACGCATGACGACGAACGACGCCCCCGCCGTCCCCGCCTTCCCGCGCGTCCTCGACGCGGCCTCCGAGGAGAGCCGCGCCAAGGAGCTCGGGCGGAGGCTCGGCATCCCTTACGTCGACCTCTGGACCTTCCGGGTCGACCCCGCGCTCTTCAAGAGCGTCCCGCTCGAGTGGATGCTCCGGCACGAGTTCGTCCCCGAGAGCGAGGAGGACGGGATCCTCTCCGTCGTCCTGACGGACCCGACGGACGTCGTCCGGCGCGACGAGCTCGAGGCGCTCCTGAAGCGCCGGGTCCGCGTGAAGGTCGGCTCCCGCGCCGCGATGCAGGAGATCCTGCAGAAATCGGAGTCGACCCAGCGCGTCCTGGAAGAGGCCACGGAAGAGTTCCGGATGCAGGTCGTCCGGGAGGACGAGGAGGGGCAGGAGGTCCTGACGATCGACCGGATCGCGGCCGACGCGAGCCCGATCATCAAGCTCGTCGACTCGGTCCTCTTCAACGCGATCCAGCGCCGCGCCTCCGACATCCACATCGAGACCCAGGAGAACGTCGTCGTCATCAAGTACCGGATCGACGGCGTCCTGTACCCGGCGATGGAGCCGATCGACAAGAAGCACCACCAGACGATCGTCAGCCGCATCAAGGTCATGTCGGAGCTCGACATCGCCGAGAAGCGGATCCCGCAGGACGGGCGCTTCAAGATCCGCGTCAAGGGGCGGACGATCGACTTCCGCGTCTCGATCATGCCGACCGTCCACGGCGAGGACGTCGTCATCCGGATCCTCGACAAGGAGTCGGCGAACGCCGAGTTCAAGAACCTCCGCCTCGACGTCCTCGGGATGGACGCCGAGACGATGAAGCGCCTCCGGAAGTTCATCCGCGAGCCGTACGGGATGGTCCTCGTCACCGGGCCGACCGGGTCGGGGAAGACGACGACCCTCTACGCCTGCCTCTCGGAGATCCAGTCCGTCGAGGACAAGATCGTCACGATCGAGGACCCGGTCGAGTATCAGCTCCGCGGCATCACGCAGATCCCGGTCAACGAGAAGAAGGGGCTGACGTTCGCGCGCGGCCTCCGGTCGATCCTCCGGCACGACCCCGACAAGGTCATGGTGGGCGAGATCCGCGACGAGGAGACGGCGCAGATCGCCGTCCAGGCGGCGCTCACGGGGCACCTCGTCTTCACGACGGTCCACGCGAACAACGTCGTCGACGTCCTCGGCCGCTTCCTGAACATGAAGGTCGAGCTCTATAACTTCGTCTCGGCGCTGAACTGCATCCTCGCCCAGCGGCTCGTCCGGAAGATCTGCCCCCGCTGCAAGACGCCGATGGAGCCTTCGAAGCAGCTCCTCGACGAGTCGGCGCTGAGCCCGGCGGAGGTCTCCGGCGTCACGTTCTACGAGGGGCGCGGCTGCATCGAGTGCAACGGCACCGGCTTCTACGGCCGGATGGCGATCACGGAGCTCCTCGACCTCTCCGACCGGATCCGCGGCCTCATCCTCGACCGCCGGCCCGCCGCGGAGATCAAGAAGGCGGCGAAGGAGGAGGGGATGGCCTTCCTCCGCGAGTCGGCGCTCCGCAAGGTCTTCCTCGGGGAGACGACGCTGAAAGAGATCAACAAGGTGACCTTTGTCGACTGACGGACTCCTCGCCCGCGCCGGCCGCGTCCTCGCCGGCAGCTGGGGCTACCGGCGGCCGCCGCACGCCTTCGTCCTGACGGAGGAGCGGCTCGTCCACGTCGTCGCTCCCCGCGAGGCCCGCGGGGCGGGCGGCCTCGTCGTCCGCTCCCGTGAGCTCCCCCCGGGCACGTTCCAGGACGCCCCGTCTGGAGCCCGCGTCGCGGGGCCCGCGCTCGCGCAGGCCGTCGTCGCGCTCCTCCCGCCGAGCGAGCGCATCGCGGCCGCGTCCCTCGCGGTCCCGGACGGATTCGTGAAGGCGGCCCCCGTCGACGTCGAGCCCGGCGTCGAGAAGAACCCGAAGGAGCTCGCCGAGGTCCTTCGCTGGAAGGTGGGGCGGCTCTGGGGCGAGCCGGCGCCGGCGCTTCGGATCGGCTGGTGCCGGGTCGGCGAGGCGTCCGGGGGCGCTCCCCGGTTCCTCGTCGTCTCCTCCCCGGAGGAGACGGTCGCCTCGTGCGAGGCGGCCTTCGCGGCGCCCGGAGTCCGGATCGGCGCCCTCGAGCCCGCCTCTCTCCCCCTCCCCGCCCTCCCCGCGGGCGCCCTCCCG
>JAGOBQ010000275.1 GCA_017999215.1 Thermoanaerobaculia bacterium | reverse complement strand
GGCTCTTCGGCGACGAGGAGGAGCGCGAGCTCCGCCCGGCGGTGGCGCGCGCGAGACAGGAGGGGATCGACGCGCACGGGCCGCTCCCCGCCGACTCGGTCTTCTGGCACGTGGCCGAGGGGCGCTTCGACGCGGTCCTCTCGCTCTATCACGACCAGGGGCACGTCGCCGCGAAGATGTACGACTTCGAGCGGACCGTCTCGATCACCTGCGGCCTGCCGTTCCTGCGGACGTCCGTCGACCACGGGACGGCGTTCGACCTCGCCGGGACCGGGCGCGCGAGCGCGACGAGCATGGCCGAGGCCATCCGCACGGCGGCGCGCCACGCCTTCGCGGTCCGCCCGCGGCCGGGCTGATCAGCCGCCGCGCTCGAGCGCCGCGACGCGGGGCGCGAGGGCCGGCGAGGCGTGGAGGAAGAGGCCGAGGGGGACGAGGCCGGCGCGGCGGAAGACGGACCGGTAGGCGCGCGGGGGGCGCCGGACGAAGCCGTCGACGTCCCCCTCGAAGTCGTCCTCGGACGTGAACGCCTCGAGCCAGAGGAGGCCGCGCGCGAGCGACGCCATCGCGGCGACGCCGCTCCGAAGCTCCGCGTCGCCCACGTAGTGGAGGACGTCGGAGCAGACGACGAGGTCGAAGGGCCCGCCGAGGGGAAGCCGGTCGAGGTCCGCGAGGCCGCCGCGCACGACGCCGCGCGCGGCGCCTCGGGCCGCCGCCCAGGCGCTCGGCTCCACTCCCACCCAGCGGAGGCGCGGCCGGAGGCGGAGGAGCGCGGCGCGCCACGGCGCCTCGCCGCACCCGACGTCGAGGACGTTCCGAAGGGGACGCTCGAGGAGGTGCTCGGCGGCGGCGAGGGCGAGGGCGGCCTTGCGCCGGACGACCGCGGCGCGGGCGGCTCGCTCGCGCGGGTCGTGGTACCACCGGGCGAAGTAGGCGGCGTCGTAGACCTTTTCCGGAACGGGCGGGCGTGGCATGGGCGAATTCTGCGCGTCCCGCGGCGAGCCCGCTCTCCCGGCGCGCAGGAGGAGTGCCGCGGGTCACGCACCTCCGGAGGCGCCGGCGATAGACTTCCGCCATCGCTTCGGCGCGAACCCCGGCCCCGTGAAAGGAGAGACCCGTGAAGACCATCCTCCGGCTTTCCCTCGGAACGCTCCTCCTCCTTCCGCTCGCCGCGACGGCGCAGTGGGAAGGCTCCCTCGAGATGAAGATCAGCGGCACGGACGCGAACGGCACCTCGAAGGCGCTCGTCGGGAAGGCGGGCGCCCGGATGCAGATCGAGATGACGAACGCGCAGCTCAAGCAGGCGGGGCAGGGCTCGATGAGCATGACGGTCCTGACCCGGACGTCGGAGCCGGGCGTCTCGTACATGATCAACGACGCGCAGAAGAGCTACGCCCGGATCGACGTCCAGGAGATGCAGAAGATGGTCCCGGCCGCGGAGCGCGAGAAGAAGTGGGCCGTGAAGCGGCTCGGCTCCGACCGGGTCGCCGGCTACGCGTGCGAGAGGGCGCTCGTGACGCGGGAAGGCGACGACGCGGAGAACGAGGTCTGCGTCTCGAATGAGATCCTCGGCTCGGCCGGCCTCCTCAGCGCCGGGCGCCGCGACGCCGCCGCGCAGGGGCTCGAGAAGGCGCTCAAGGCGAACGGCCTCGAGGGGATGCCGATCCGGATGGCGATCCGGCAGCGGGGGAAGACCGCGTCGACGATGACCTGGGAGCTCGTCAAGGCCGAGAAGAGGGCGCTCCCGGCCTCGACGTTCGAGATTCCCGCCGGCTACAGGGAAACGAGCATGATGGGGACGATGATGTCCCCCGAGCAGCAGAAGCAGATGGAAGACGCGATGAAGAACCTGACGCCCGAGCAGCGGAAGATGCTCGAGCAGATGATGAAGAAGCAGGGAGGCGGCGGCCGCTGACGTCGCGGCGCTTCCCGTTTCGTTCCCGCGCCGCCGGCCACCCGGCGGCGCGGCCGTCTTCGGCCGCCGTCAGATCTCGGGCAGTATCACCTTCGCGATGACCATGTAGATCGCGAGCCCGGTCGCGTCGACGAGCGTCGCGATGAGCGGGGCGGAGGCGACGGTCGGGTCGAAGTCGAAGCGCTCGGCGACGAGGGGGACGAGCGCGGCGATCGCGTTCGCCCAGACGCAGACGGCCAGGATCGTCAGGCCGACCGTCAGCGCGAGGCTCCCCCCGACGCCCCAGAGCGAGACGCGTCCGACCGCGACGGCGCACAGGATCCCCCCGAGGATCAGCCCGGAGCTCATCTCCCGCAGGCAGACCCGAAGCGCGTCCTTCACCTTCACCTGCTTCAGGGCCATCGCCCGGATGATCGTGGAGACCGTCTGGCTTCCCGCGTTTCCCCCGGTTCCGATGATGAGGGGAATGAAGAACGAGAGCGCGACGACCTTCGAGAGCTCCCCCTCGAAGTGCTTCAGCACCGAGCCGGTGAGGGTCCCGGCGATGAAGAGGAGAAGGAGCCATCCGAGCCGGCTCTTGACGACCCGCCAGAGGGGCGCTCCGAAGTACTCGAACTCGTGCTTCTCGTCCGGGTCGCTCGGGGCGGAGACGGCGCCCATCGCGAGCGCGGCCTCGGTCTCCCGCGCGACGAGGACGTCGACGACGTCGTCGATCGTCACGACGCCGAGCGCCTTCCCGTCCTCGCCGACGACCGGCATCGCGTTGAAGCCGTACTTCGCGACGAGGCGCGCGACCTCGTCCTGCGGGGTGTCGGGTGCGACGGAGATGACGTCGTGCGTCATCAGCTCCCAGACCTTCCGGCCCGGCTCTGCGGGAAACAGCTTCCGGAGGGACGTCACGCCGACGAGCCGCCCCTTCTCGTCGACGGCGTAGAGGTCGGCGACGGTGGCGACCTCGGGGTCGATCTTCCGGAGGTGGGCCATCGTCTCGGAGACGCTCCAGTCGGGGCTCACCTTCACGAATCGGTCGGTCATCAGCCGGCCGGCCGTCCCGGGCCCCCAGGCGAGGAGGCCCCGCGCGGCCGCGGCGTCCTTCGCCGACATCCGGGCGAGGACCGGGAGACGCCGCTCCTCCGGCAGGAAGGAAAGGAGCCGCGCCGCGTCGTCGGGCTCGAGGGAGTCGAGCGCCTGGGCGATCTTCGCGGGAGGGAGCCGGGTGAGCCCCATCCGGAGGACGCCGCCGCCGAGGTACGAGAGGACGCCGCCGAGCTGCTCCTCGTGCAGCTGCTCGAGGACGGGTATCCGGTCCTCCCGCGGGATCGCCGCGAGGAGGTCGGCGACGTCGGCCGGGTGGAACTCGAGCAGCCCCTCGCGAAGGGCCGCGGGGTCTTCGCGGACGATCTCGAGGACGTCGGGGCCGAGAAGCTCTCCGATGCGCACCGCGGGCGAGTTTAGTCCGGACGGGCGGGCCTAGAATGTCCGTGCGACACCGGCGCGATACGGGGACGTTGTGCAGGCGAAGGAACGCGTCCCTCGCCGCGGAGGAACGAATGGCCGAGCAGGGGCAGACGTGAACGTCGGGGACGGACGGGTCCTCGTCGTCGACGACGACCCGGTCAATCGAGCCATCCTCGTCGGGAGCCTCGAGGCGCAGGGATACGGCGCCGGGATGGCGGGCGACGGGCGCGAGGCGCTCCGGATGCTCCGGACGGGGGGCTTCGACGTCGTCCTCCTCGACCTCGTGATGCCGGTGATGGACGGGTTCGAGGTCCTCCGGACGATGAAGTCCGACGAGCGCCTCCGGCCCATCCCCGTCATCGTCGTCTCCGCGCTCGAGGAGATGGAGAGCGTCGTCCGCTGCATCGAGATGGGGGCGGCCGACTACCTCGCGAAGCCGTTCGACCCGGTGCTCCTCCGGGCGCGCCTCCGAGCCTCGCTCGCATCGAAGAGGCTCGACGACGTCGTCGCGGCCCACCTGCTCGAGATAGAGGAGCTCGCCGAGCAGCTCAAGACGAAGAACCGCTTCATCCAGGAGACGTTCGGACGCTACCTCTCGGACGCCGTCGTGGCCGAGCTCCTCGAGTCGCCGGACGGGCTCCGGCTCGGCGGCGAGAAGCGGAAGGTCACGATGCTCATGTCCGACCTGCGCGGCTTCTCGGCGATCGCCGAGCGTCTCGAGCCGGAGCAGGTCGTGAGGGTCATCAACAACTACCTCGGGACGATGGCCGACGTCATCCTCTCCTGGGACGGCACGATCGACGAGTTCATCGGCGACTCCGTCCTCGGCTTCTTCGGCGCCCCGGTCGCCCGCCCGGACGACGCCCGCCGCGCGCTCGCGTGCGCCCTGGCGATGCAGAAGGGGATGGAGGGCGTGAACGCGAGGAATCGGAGCGAGGGGCTCCCCGCCGTCGAGATGGGGATCGCCGTCCACACCGGCGAGGTCGTCGTGGGGAACATCGGCTCGGAGAAGCGCGCGAAGTACGGCGCGGTCGGGAGCCAGGTGAACCTCCTCGCGCGGATCGAGGCGTTCACCTGCGGCGGCCAGGTCCTCATCTCGGAGCGGACGCTGCGCGAGGCCGGGCACGGCATCGTGACCGGGATGTCGCTCTCGGTCCGCGCGAAGGGGTTCCCGGAGCCTCTCCGGGTCCACGACCTCCTCGGGCTCGTCGAGGCGCCCGACCTCCACCTCGAATCGGGAGCCGAGAAGCTTCGGCCGCTCGACCCGGCCCTGAAGGCGGTCTTCACCGTCCTCGAGGGGAAGCACGTCGCGCGGGACGAGGAGCCTGCCGAGATCGTCGCGCTCTCGCCGCGCGGCGCCGCGCTCCGGACGAACGCGCCGGTCGAGGCGCTCTCCGACCTGAAGATCCGCATCCTCGGGACCGAAGGGTTCCTCCCGGGCGAGCTCTACGCCAAGGTGATCCCGTCGCCGGAGGGCGGACCGGTCCGCCTCCGCTTCACGTCGGTCCCCGTGCAGCTCGAGTCGCTCCTGTCGCCGCAGGGGTCAGGTCTCGATTCCCTGCCCTAGAATGGCGCCGTGGCGCGACCGCCGAGGCTGGAGCATCCGGGAGCCCTCTGGCACGTCTCGGCCCGGGGCGCCGGCCGGGCCGAGGTCTTCGCCGACGACGCGGACCGGTCGGCGTTCGTCGCCCTCCTCTCCCGGACGTCGTCGGCCTTCGGCTGGCGGCTCCACGCCTGGGCGCTCGCGTCCCGCTCCTACGAGCTCCTCGTGGAGACTCCGGAGCCGACGCTCTCGCGCGGGATGCGCGACCTGAACGGCGTCACGACGCAGCGCTTCAACCGCCGGCACGGCCGGTCGGGGCCTCTCTTCGCCGGGCGATTCCGCGCCGTCCTCGTCGAGAGAGAGGCGCACCTCCTGGCGCTCGTGCGGCACGTCCTCGACGCCCCGGTCCGGGAAGGCCTGAAGAGCGCGCCCTCGGAATGGCCCTGGTCGAGCTTCCGGGCGACGGCCGGGCTCGTCGTGACGCCGCGCTGGCTCGACACGAGGGCGACGCTCGAGGCCCTGGGCGGGCGGCCCGCCGAAGCGCGGCGCCGGTTCGCGGGTTTCGTCGGAGAGGGCGCGATCGCCGTCGACGACCCCTGGAGCCGCAGAAGGGGACAGGTCTTCCTGGGCTCCGAGGCGTTCGCGCGCGAGGCGGTCCGGAGGGCGGAGCGCCGGCCGGCGAGACGGACGGCGGACGGACCGACGCCGGGGTCCGTCACGGCCGCGCTGGAATCGGCCCTCGGCGTGACGCGGCGGGAGATGCGCGCGGCGCCGCGCAAGAGGATCGCGGAGCGGGCCCTCCTCGCCTGGGCGCTCCGCTCCCGGGCGCGCGCACCGCTCGCGAGGATCGCGTCGGCGCTCGGCGTCGGCGCCGCGCAGGCTTCGGTCCTCGTTCGGCGCGGGGCGGAGCTCGCGGAGCGAGACCCGGCGCTCGCGGCGATCGTGGAGGGGGCGTGACGGCTCAGGGCGTGGAGGCCGGGCTCGTCGTCGTGCGCGGCGACCTCACCCGCGAACGGGTCGATGCCGTCGTGAACGCCGCGAACCCGTCGCTCCTCGGCGGCGGAGGGGTGGACGGGGCGATCCACGCCGCGGCGGGGCCGGGGCTCGTCGCCGAGTGCGCCGGGATCGGG
>JAGOBQ010000274.1 GCA_017999215.1 Thermoanaerobaculia bacterium | reverse complement strand
GACGGTCGGCGCGCAACAGGGCGAAGGCGTAGTTCCGGGCGAGGACCGTCGCGCCCGGCGCCTTCTCGACGAGCTTGCCGTATTCGCCGAGGGCGAGCGCGAGCCGCGCGGGATCGACGTAGCGGAAACCTTCGCGGTCGTGCTCGAGGAGGATGGCGAGCTCGAACCACACCTCGAGGTTGTCGGGATCGAGCTCGAGGGACTTGCGGAGGGCGGCCTCGGCCTGGACCGGGTCCCACCCCTTGCGACGCAGCCGGCCCCAGGCATCCTGCTCGAGGACGAGGCCGAGCTGGTACCACGCTCTCGCCGAGCCCGGCTCCTTCCTCACGGCCTCGCGCGCCTCCCGTCGGGCGGCGTCCCCGACACCGGAGGTCAGGAAGAGCCGGGCCAGCCGGCGGTGCGGCGCCGCCTTCGACGGGTCGCGGCGGACCTCCTCGCGAAGGATCTTCAGCCCGTCCTCGAGGTCGCCGCGGGCTGCCGCGACGGCGGAGCGGTGCTCGAAGACGAACGACATCGGCTCCGACTCGCGCAGCGCGGCGAGCCCTTCGCGCAGCGCGACGACCTCGGCCGGCGTCAGCCGCGCGCGCGTCAGCTCGACGGTCGCCTCGAAGTCCGCGCTCCCGTCCTCCCGGGCCGTGGCCTTCCTGTGGAACGTCGCCGGACCGAGGCTCCGCGTCTCCTCCTCGGGAAGAAGCAGCGGCGCGAAGCCCTGCGGCGGGATGAACCGGTAGCGGAACTCCTGTCGGAAGGGAACCGCGGTCAGCTCGTTCTTCCGCTCGCCTTCCTCCGGGTCCGGCAGCTCGCTGAGGAAGCCGTCCGCGGCGAGGGCGACGACGGCCCGCTCGTCGTCCGCGCGGACGAACCCGGGCTGCTCGACCTCGAGCTCGAGCGTGAACGGCCCGGAGAGGTCGCGCGCCGGGGAGGCGACGCCGCGAAGGACCTTGCCGCCCCCGAAGCTGGCCGTCGTCCAGCGGTCGAAGGCCTCCTTCATGTCGCTCTCGCTCAGGCCGTCGAACGCCTGCCGGCGGCTCGACTCGAACGCTCCCGCCCACACCGTCTTCTCCGTCACCTTCGTGGGCCCCGCTTCCGGAACCGTCACGAGGACCTCGGTTCTCGAGGTGTTCGCGGCGGCAGGCGCGACCGGGATCCGCGTCAGACCGTTCGTCTCCGGCCGGCAGACGAGCGCGAGTCGCCCCTGCAGCCGGACGGGGACCTCGCCGAGTCGTTCGAACCGGGACGTGGTGTCGACGAAGATGCCGTCGGCGCGGAGCCCCGCGACGTGGACGATCGCGTGGTCGAAGGCGTCGAGGGAGGGCAGAGCCGGGGTTACGTCCGGATCCTCCCCCACGCGGAGGAGCGCCACGGCGGCATCGAAACCGCGCGCCCGGAGCGCGGCGACGAGGAGCGTCGCCTGGTCCTTGCAGTCACCGAACTTCCTGTGGAGGACCGCCGCCGGGGGCGACGGGACGATCGCCCCGTCGCCGAAGAGGAGGCCCGTGTAGCGAACCTCCCGCCGGACCCACTCCGCGAGCGCGGCCGCCTCGTGAAGGCGGCTCGGGAACGGCCCCGACGGCAACAGCCCGGCCGAGAGCGGCCCGGCGCCGAGGCGTTCCTCCACCACGGCCCGGTAGCCCGTCGCCACGTCGCGCCAGGACGTGCCCGTCGCGAACTCGACGAGCGGGTTCGCGGGGACCTCCGGCGGCAGATCGGACTCGACCTCCTCGAGAGGCGGGACGGACGTCCGCTCCCAGACCCGGACGACGCGGCCGGCCGCGAGCGAGACCTTCGGCGCGAGGTCGAGCCCCGACGCCTTCCAGACGAACGGCAGCGTCGAGGGCGCTTCCACGCGGAACCGGATCCGTCCCGCGGGGTACGAGTAGGCGAACAGCTGGCTCCCCAGCGTGCCCGACGGCGGCGCGCTCGTCCTCGTCTTGACGACCTCCCACTCGACGACGGCGCCCGGCTCCATTCCGGGGAGCGGCGCCCGAAGGACCTTTCGGTCGTCGAAGAGGAGCGGATCGGACGACGCGGGGGACTCCGCGATCGTCTTCTCGTCGAGGGAGAGGACGGTACCGTCCCTGCGGATGACGCGCGCCTTCAGGACCGGCTTCGCTTCGCTCCACGGCTTCCAGCTCGCGGCGACCGATCCCATCCCCTCCGCCCCCTCGTGAGAGAGGACCCGGAGGACCCGCCGATGGGTCACGGTGTACCGACCGTCCGATTCGAACGTCCAGCGGGACTCGTCGAGGAGGAGCCGGTACCAGGCGGAGTTCTCCTCCGTTTCCCCGGGAAGCTTCTTCTCGGACGCGCGCAGCACGGCCGCGGCGTCGGCCCGGAGAGGCGCCTCGAGCCAGGGCTCTTCCGCCGAAACGGTGCCGGTCGCGACGACGAGACAGACGAGCAGGATGCGAACGATTCGACTGGCCACGGACCCTCCCGTTGACGCGTCCGGGAAATCCCCTTGCCGCCGCCCGAACGCTGGATCGGGTGATTATGCCTGCGCAACGATCGAGCGGTCCCTTTGGTCCGTGCGCGCGAGAGCGTCGCGGACACGTGGCGCCGCGCCCTCCGCGCGGCCCTCCGTCCTGCCCCCTCCGCGGTGGCGCCGAGCCGGCTCACTCAATCGGGCGGGTCGTACGCCTCCCCCGCGACGTAGCTCCCGTCGCCGGTCCTCTCTCCCGGGGCGGCACCGTCGTTCAGGACGCCGTAGGCGCCGAAGACGCCGCCGGAGGACGTCCTGCGGACGCGGACGAACCCTTCGGTCACGCCGGCGCCGAGGAGGACGCGGTCGACCTGCGTCCATCCCAGCGGCGGGAGGTCGACAGGCGCGGAAGAAGAGACCTTCGCCCCGGTCGACCCGTCGTGGACGTCGTACGCCACGGTGACCGGCACCGTCGCCGACGGGTTGAAGAGCGCCAGGTTCGAGCGGGTCGTCGCGGTCTGGCGGAGACCGTCGACGACCGCCTCGACGGCGGCCCCGGGGGCGGCCGGCACCGCGGTGTAGAAGAGGCCGAAGCTCCCCATCCCGGCACACTCCCCGCTTCCCGCGGCCGCGGTCTTCGAACCGGCGAGGCCGCGGACCAGCGTCGTGAACGGGGACGCGAAGAGGACCTGGAGCGTCCCGGCGTACGACGCGGCGCCGCGGGGGCCGAGCGGGAGACCGAGCTCCCGGAGCGTGTCGAGGGCCCGCGGGAGGATTCTCTGCTCGAACGGCGCGAGCTCGATCGAGACGACTCCGACCCGTCCCTTCGAGACCGCGAGCGACTCGGTGTAGGTCAGCGAGACGCCGACGGGCACCGCCTCGGGGTTGAAGAGGACGAGCTCGCTCTCGAAGGTCGGCGTCTCGACGACGACCGGCAGGACGAGCTCGCCCCCGAACGCGTCGTCCGGAACGGCCGGCACGAAGGAGCCGTCGTGCGAGAGGTTGTCGTTGAAGACGGCATAGGCGCCGAGCGGCGCCGTGCCGGCCGCGCGGCTCACGAGAGCGGTCGCCTCGGCGAAGCCCGCGGCCCGGAGGAGGTCGGCGTCGTTCACCTGCCGCCACTCGCCGGGGGAGAGCGGCGGCAGGAGGGCGGCGGGGACTTCGTAGACGGAGGCGCCGTCCCCCGACCGCAGGACGATCCTCGGGGTGACGGTCCCCTCCGTCCCCGTGTTCACGACGGCGAGGTTCGAGCGTTCCGCCGGGCCGCTCCGGAGGCCGAAGAGCCTCAGCGATCCGGCCGTGCCTTCGCTCCCCCTCCACGCGGCACAGGAGAGTCCCGCGGCGCCGCCGCAGGCCGCGGCCGTCGTCCTCACCCGGGCGGAGACGACGTCGGTTGCAGGCGAGAGGCCCGTGAAGACGAGGCGGAGCGAGCCGGCCTGCCCCGGGCCTGTCGGGATCGGGAGCCCCTTCGCCGTCCGGAGCCACGCGATCGCGTCGGGGATCACGCGCTGCTCGCCCGGCGCGAGGGCGTCGAAGACGGTGCCGCCTCCCCCGGCCCCCGGGAACATTCCCGTCGCCGGGGTGAAGGTCGTCTCGAGACGCGCCGCCGTCGTCCCGCGGTTCGTGAGAGTCAGCTCCGAGAGGAAGCGGACCCCGCCGACTCCTTCGACGTCGAGGACGACGGGAAGGAAGAGCTGGGCTCGCGCCGTCCCCGCAGGGGCCGAGCGGAGCGCGGCGAGCGCCGCCGGCGCGTCGATCCGGTTCCGCGTGACGCCGTTGCGCGGGTCGAGGATCGCCTTCCCGCTGTCGCGCAGCGCGGCCTTCACCTCGATCGGCCGGCGCCCCGGCTCGGCGCCGAAGAGGAGCGCGGCGACGCCGGCGGCGTAGGGGGCCGCGGCCGAGGTCCCTCCGAAGCACGAATGGGTCCCTCCGCCGTTCCGCGGCGCCGTCACGCAGTGCGCGGGGGCGAGGACGTCGAGACGGTCGCCCGAATCGGAGTAGCAGGCGATCGCGTCGGCCGTCGGCGCGGAGTCGCTGCACCCGGCGGGAAGGCAGTGTCCCCGGCCGAAGGCCTGCGGGCTCACGGCCGCGTCGTAGACGGCTCCCACGGCGAGCACGTTGCTCACGCAGGCGGGGAGGACGATCCCGCTGGTACAGCCGCCGTTCCCGCTCGCGGCGACGACGAGGATCCCCGCCTGCGCGAGGAGGTCGAAGGCGGCCTTGTAGTCGGGGGCGAGGAGGTCGCAGCGGCCCGGCTCGGGCGGCGCCGCGTCGTCGAAGTAGCCGCCGAGGGAGAGGTTCACGACCCGGATCGCGTGCGGGTTCCCGTCGGCGACGCTCGCGAGGACGGCGTCGATCCCCTCGAGGACCTCGGCGTCCGACCCCTCGCCCCGCGTGTCGAGGACCCGAACCGCGGCGACTTTCGCCCCGCGCGCCACGCCCGTCGTCAATCCTGCGATGATCCCCGCCACGGGCGTCCCGTGGCCGTAGCCGTCGCGCGCGTCGCCGTCGTGGTCGATCGCGTCGTAGAGGTTGACGACCTTCGTCCCGAGCGGGAGCTCGGGGTGGCCGTAGTCGATCCCGCTGTCGAGGACCGCGATCGTGACGCCCGCGCCGTCGACGCCCGCCGCCCGAAGCTCGGGCACCCGCATCAGACCGTCCCCTTCGGCGTCGAGGGCGCGGACGCGTCCGTTCGGGCGGACCCTCTCGATGCGCGGGTCCCCGGCGAGGGCCGCCGCGGCCGCCCGCGGCGCGCGAAGGAGGAGCGCGGGGACGAACGCGAAGGTCCGCTCGACCCGCACGCCGAACGGCGCGTAGTCGGCCTCGAGCTCTTCCGCGAGGCGGACCTGGAGCGCCCTTCTCGCGCCGCTCCGCGGCGAGCCCGCTCCGAGGGCCAGGACCTCGCTCGGGAGGCGAAGCGTCGCGAGCACCTCGAGGTCTTCCTCGCCGAACGCAGCGGGCGAGAGCAGCCGGGGGTCGGCCTTCTCGAGCGGACCGCGCGCATCGGGAACCGCCCGGAGCCACTCCTCGGGAAGCGGCGGCGCGGCGGCCGCCGGCAGGGCGGAGACGAGCGCGAGGAGCGCGGAGACCGCGACGGCGAGGAGCGGCTTCATGGTTCCCGATCGTAAGTGACGCGGCCCGATCCGTTCCCACGGGACGTTCCCGCTCGACGGGAGCGGTCAGCGCCGGCGGAGGACGACGGCCGACGCGCCCCCCTCGTGGAACGTCTCCTCGACGGCGTAGTCGCGCGCGAGCCGGGCGGCGATCTCCTTCCCGTAGTCCCGGCCGAAGGTGGAACGCCCGAACTCCGACGTGGGCCGCGAGACGACGACGACGCGCGCCGGCTGCGCACGGTCCAGCCCTTCGGCCAGGTCCCCATCGACCCGGTCGTCCACGCAGCCGGGCAGCACGTGCTCGAACCGGAGCGGGCTCCGCACGCCCAGGAGGAAGGAGAGCGCCCCCGCCTCGGGGAGGACGGCGAGGTCGCGGTCGCGGACGCCGGCCTTCGAAAGGTGGGCCGCCAGGCGCGAGAAGAGCGCCCCCTGGTCGGCGGGAAGGAACCATCGCCCGGCGGGACCGGCCCACTCGGTCCGGGGCGCGCGGTAGAACTCGACGAGACGAGGGAGGAACAGGACGG
>JAGOBQ010000273.1 GCA_017999215.1 Thermoanaerobaculia bacterium | reverse complement strand
GTCCGGAGGCGAGAAGGGGCGGCTCTCGCTCGCCCGGATCGTCTTCGGCGGCGCGAACCTCCTCCTCCTCGACGAGCCGACGAACCACCTCGACCTCGACTCGCGCGAGCGGCTCGAGGAGGCGCTCCTCGACTTCGAGGGGACGATCGTCTTCGTCTCGCACGACCGCTGGTTCGTCGACCGGATCGCGACCCACGTCCTCGAGGTGAAGGAGCGCCAGGCCGCGCTCTGGCCGGGGAGCTGGTCCGACCTCGTGAGGAGGCGGGCCGCCGAGAAGGCCGCCGCCGAGGAGACGGCGACGGCCTCCTGCGGCGTCCCGCAGGAGCGGTCCCCGGCCCGGCGCCCCGACCGCCAGGCCGAGCGGCAGCGGGCGAAGGCCCGCCGGGAGGTCGAAGCGCTCGAGGAGGAGGTCGCGCGGCTGGAGGAGCGGGTCCGCGAGATCGACGCGGCGCTCGCCGACCCGGCCGTCTGGAAGGACGGGCCGCGGACCCGCGAGCTGACCCTCGCGCGCGACGACGCGCGGCGGGCGGTCGACGCGAGCTACGCGGCGTGGGAGGAAGCGGTGAAGAAGCTCGAAGAGGTGCCCGCGTGACGGCGACCGCCTCGATCCTGGCCGTCGGAAGCGAGCTCCTCGGGACGACCCGTCTCGACACGAACTCGCTCTTCCTGACGGGGGAGCTCGAGGCGATCGGGGTGCGCGTCGTCCGCAAGGCGTGCGTCGTCGACGGGTGGGAGGAGCTCCTCGCGGAGCTGCGGTTCGCGCTCGAGCGGTCGCCGCTCCTCGTCGTGACGGGCGGGCTCGGGCCGACCGAGGACGACCGGACGAAGGAGGCGGTGGCGCACCTCCTCGGGCGCCGTCTCCTCCGCGACGAAGAGATCCTCGCGACCCTGAAGGAGCGGTTCCGGAAGCGCGGCTTCGAGATGCCCGCGGTGAACGAGAAGCAGGCCGACGTGATCGAGGGGGCGTTCGTCCTCTCGAACCGTCGGGGGACGGCGCCCGGCTACGTCGTCGAGGACGGGGGACGGACGATCGTCCTGCTTCCGGGAGTCCCGCACGAGATGAAGGCGCTCTTCGTCGAGGCGGTCGTGCCGCGCCTGACGGGAGGCGCGCCCCGGGAGGGGCTCCATCGTCGAATCCTGAAGGTGGCGGGCCTCGGCGAGAGCATGGTCGAGCAGCTCGTGAAGCCGGTCTACGAGACCCACCGGGAGCACGACGTCACGATCCTCGCCGCGGCGCCGGGGGAGGTCCAGCTCCACTTCGCCGCGCGCGGCGGCCGCGAGGAGGCCGGGCGGACGCTCGACGTCCTCGAGGCCGCGTTTCGCGCCGCGCTCGGAGGGGCCCTCTTCGGCCGGGACGAGGAGACGCTCGAAGGCGTCGTCGGCCGCCTGCTGCGCGAGGCCGGGCGAACGCTCGCCCTCGCCGAGTCGTGCACCGGAGGGATGATCGCGGCCCGCCTCACGGACGTCGCGGGGTCGTCGGACGTCTTTCCGGGAGGCGTCGTCGCCTACGCGAACGAGGCGAAGGTGGCGCTCCTGGGCGTCTCCCCGGAGTCGATCGCGCGCTTCGGGGCCGTTTCCGAGCAGGTCGCCCGGGAGATGGCGGCGGGAGCGAGGCGCCGCTTCGGCGCCTCGGCGGGGCTCGCGGTCACGGGCGTGGCGGGTCCCTCGGGCGGGACGCCCGAGAAGCCGGTCGGGACGGTCCACCTCGCGCTCGACGCGGAATCGGGGAGCCGGCACGAGCGGCTGACGCTCGTCGGGGATCGCGCGATGATCCGGCGCTGGACCGCCTCGGCGGCGCTCGGGATGGTCCGGGCCTGGCTGAACGAAGGAGGGGGGGCGAAGTGAAGAAGATCGCGATCGTCGGGACGGGTGCCTGGGGAACGGCCCTCGCCATTCACGGCGCGCGGGCCGGGCTGGCCGTCAGCCTCCTCGGCTACCGCGACGACATCGTCGACGACCTGGCTCGGACGCGCGCCCACCCCGCGCTGCCCGGCGCCGAGCCTCTCCCGGCCCTCGTCGAGCCGACGATGAGCCCGGACGCCGCCTTCGACGGCGCCGAGGCGGTCCTCTGGTCCGTCTCGGTCCAGTTCACCGCGACCGAGCTGGAGCGGCTCGGCCCGTGGCTGCGCCGCGGGCTGCCGCTCGCATCGACCTCCAAGGGGATCGAGATCGGGACCCACCGCCGGACGAGCCAGATGATGGTCGACGCGCTCGGGCCGGACGTCCCCGTCGCCGTCCTCTCCGGTCCGACGTTCGCGATCGAGGTGGCGCGAGGCCTCCCGACGGTCGCGGTCGTCGCCTGCGCCGACGCGGACGTCGCCGAGCGCCTTCAGAAGGGCCTCGCCTCGCCGACCTTCCGCCTGTACCGCTCGCCGGACGTCGTCGGGGTCGAGATCGCCGGCGCCACGAAGAACGTCGTCGCGATCGCCGCCGGGATCGTCGACGGGCTGAAGCTCGGGCAGAACACCCGGGCGGCGCTCCTCACACGGGCGCTCGCGGAAATCCGGAGGCTCGGGACGCGGCTCGGCGGCCTGCCGGAGACGTTCTCCGGCCTCGCCGGGGTCGGCGACCTGATCCTCACGGCCACGGGAGACCTCTCGCGGAACCGGCGGGTCGGTCTCGCCCTCGCCTCCGGCCTGAGCGTCGACGAGGCGCTCGCGTCGCTCGGCGGTCAGGTCGCCGAGGGGGTCCCGACGGCCGGCGCCATCGTGGAGCTGGCCCGGACCGTCGGCGTCGAGATGCCGATCTCGGAGACCGTCATGTCGATCCTCGAGGGGACGACGGCTCCCCGGGAAGCGGTCTCCCGCCTCATGACGCGCTCGCTCAAGGAGGAGGGGACCTGACGTACGCCCGGGTCGAACGTCCCGGGGAGGAGCCGCCGGCGGAGCGCGCGTTCCTCGACGTGGCCGTCCTCGACATGAACCACGGATTTCCGAACCTCGGGCACGCCTCGGTCGTCGGGCGTCTCGAGCGGATCGGCGCGGAGGAGCGCGAGCGGCTCGGCGGAGGCGCTCCCGAGGTCCGCGTGGTCTCGTACGACGTCCGGCGCGGCCTCGCGGTCCCGTCGAGCGCCGACCGCTTCCCCCTCGTCGTCGGCACGGGCGGACCGGGCGCCCTCGACCCCCGCGAGAACGACGGGGTCTCGCCCCTCGCGCAGGGGATCGCCGAGGACCCGGCGTGGGAGGCCCCGCTCTGGCGCTTCTTCGACGCCCTTCTCGAACGGAGCGACGGCGCGCTCTTCGGCATCTGCCACACCTTCGGGCTCCTGGCCCGATGGTCCGGCTTCGGCGAGGCCGTGGCGCGCGGGCCGGAGAAGGGGAAGAGCGCGGGAGCGGTTCCGAACCGCCTCACGAAGGAGGCCGAGGCGCACCCCTGGTTCGGCGGGTACTACCGGACGGCTCTCGACGGGAGGGTCCGCGTCCTCGACAGCCGCCTCTTCGACATCCTTCCCTCGGGGCGCGGGCCGGGCACGGTCCTGGCCCACGAGGCGGACGCGTCGGGCGTGAAGGGCGAGGCGGTCACGATGGTGGAGCTGGACCGTTTCCCGGACGGGTCGCCCCGGATCTGGGCCGTGAACCACCACCCCGAGATCGGCGGGGCGGCGGATCAGAGAGAACGCTTGCTGCGCCTCGCCTCCGAACGGGAGGTCGGCCCCGGGTGGCTCGAGGAGCGCCTGCGGGCGCTGGACGCCTTCGACGTTTCGGTCGAGACCGAAAGGGGCCTCCGTGCGACGAGGGCGTTCACGTTCGAGGAGCCGGTCCGAGCCGTCCTCGCCCGGGCGCTCGCGGAGCGGTCCGCGGCGGCCTGAGCGGGCTCAGACGGTGCCGTGGAGGTCGCAGTGGTCGCCGTGGAGGTGATGCAGAGCGCCGTCGACGAGGTAGTCGAGGTGGTCCCCGTGCGGGACGAGCGGATGCCCGCAGCCGGCGTGGTGCCGGGCAGGGCACTCGACGGGGGCGCAGGCCGCCGGGCGCCCGTGGTCGACGGCGAGGACGTGCTCGGCCACGCCCGAGTCCGCGGGAGAGTGGAGGTGTCCGTCGTGGAGATAATCGGCGTGGTCGCCATGGCGAATCGCCCGATGTCCGCAGCCCGGCCCGTGCTCGTGGGGATGCCCGTCCCTGTGGTCCAAGTCCTTTCGCCCTCCTCGGGCGGGAGCATCGGTCCGGGAGCCGGCCGCGGTCAAGCCGGAGCGCAGAGTCGATGAGAGGGTCGCGCCTTCACCTGGCGCTCTCACTGGCCCTTTCCGCGGCAGCGGCGGGTTGCGCGCCCTCGGCGCCGCGTCCCGCGCCGGGTCCGCGGATCGCGGTCGCCACGAT
Organism: Thermoanaerobaculia bacterium; assembly: GCA_017999215.1. Taxonomy (GTDB): domain Bacteria; phylum Acidobacteriota; class Thermoanaerobaculia; order UBA5066; family UBA5066; genus UBA5066. The sequence continues at coordinate 1,751 of JAGOBQ010000273.1, read as the reverse complement.
CGCACCGCTTGCCGATCTCGTCCGGCGAGTCGCCGGGCCCGAGTGGACCGTGCGAAGCGTGATTCCGCCGGGGACGTCGCCGCACGTCTTCGAGCCCGAGCCGTCGGACCTTCGGAAGCTCCTGGGGGCGCAGGCGGTCTTCGTGGCGGGGGCGGGCTACGACGACTGGATGCGAAAGGTCCTCTCGGCCTGCGCCTCGCGCGCGCCGGTCCACGACGCGGCGAAGTCGCTCGGGATCGGACCGGGGCACGTGTGGGAGGAGGGGGCCGGTCGCCATGCTCCGGCAGAGGAGCGCGACGCGCACGGAGAGGAGGCGCACGAGAGCGCCGCCGGATCTCACGAGGAGGACGATCACGCGGGACACGATCACGACGCCTCCGGCCACGAGGGCCGCTCTCACGAGGGCGAAGCCCACGGGCCCGAGCCGGGAGGCGAGCCGGCAGGCGGGGGAGGCGCTCACGACGGGCACGCCCACGGCGTCCTCGGCGAAGACCCGCACTGGTGGCTCTCGCCCGAGCTGGCGGCCCTCAGCCTCGCCGGAATTGCAGAGGCGTTTGCCGCCATCGACCCGATCCACGCCGAGGCGTACCGGGCGCGGGCTCGGGAGGCCGCTGCGGAGCTCGCCGAGCTCGATCGGGAGATCGCGGCCCGGCTCGCCCCGGTCCGCGGTCGGCGGTTCGTCTCCGCGCACCGGGCCTGGGTCTACTTCGCCGACCGCTACGGTCTCGTCGAAGCGGCGTCGATCGAGCCCGTGCCGGGACGGGAGCCCTCGCCTCGCGAGCTGAAGGCGCTCGTCTCGGAAGGCCGGCGCGGCGGCCTCGGTCGGCTCTTCACCGAGCCGCAGTTCCCGCCGGCGGCCGCGCGGGTCGTGGCGGACGAGGCGGGCCTCGACCTGACGCTCGTCGACCCGATCGGAGGAGTCCACGGCCGGGCGACGTATCCTGAGCTGATGCGCTTCAATGCCGACGCGTTCCTCAGGGGGCTCTCCGGCGCGGCGGAGAGACGGCCGTGAGCGTCGCCGCCCGGTTCGAGGACGTGACGGTCCGCTTCGGCGGCCGGCCCGCGGTCACGTCCGTCTCCTTCACGATCCCGGCCGGAAGGCGCACGGCGATGGTCGGCCCGAACGGCGGCGGGAAGACGACCCTCGCGCGCGTTCTCCTCGGGATCCTCGCGCCAGAGTCCGGCCACGTCGCGTTCCTCGACGACCAGGGACGGGAGCTCCCGCGACCGAGGATCGGCTACCTCCCGCAGCGCTCGACGCTCTCGCCGCAGGCGCCCGTGACGGGCCTCGACCTCGTCGGCCTCTCCCTCGCGCCCGGCCCCGGCTTCGGGATGTCGGCCGCGGTCGAGGCGGAGGCGCGCCGGGCTCTCGGGAGGGCCGGCCTCGCCGACGACCTCGCGACGCGTCCGGTCGGCCGCCTCTCGGGCGGCCAGCGGCAGCGCGTCCTCCTCGCGCGCGCGATCGCCGGGACGCCCGCCCTCCTCCTCCTCGACGAGCCCGACACGGCGCTCGACGCCGAGGGGATGAAGACGCTCCGGAGGCTCGTCGCGGAGGAGGTCGCGGCGGGGCGGACGATCATCTACGTCACGCACGACAGCGACGCGATGGGGGGGGCGGACGCCGTCTTCCGGATCGACGGACGCCTCACGGAGGAGACGCGCGCGTGACGGAGTTCCTCGCCTTCCCGTTCTTCCAGCGGGCGCTCCTCGCCGGCTTCGTCGTGGCGGTCGTCTGCGGGGCGCTCTCCTTC
>JAGOBQ010000272.1 GCA_017999215.1 Thermoanaerobaculia bacterium | reverse complement strand
GCCTCCGCACCGCCGACGGGGTCGCGGCCGGGGCGTTCGAGGCGGCGCTCGGCACGCTGCCGGCGACGGACCGCGAGCGGCTCGCGGACGCCGTCGCGGCCGGCCTCCTCGAGATGGTGTCGGGCCGGGTCCGGCTGACGCGCGCCGGGGTCCTCCTCTCGAACGAGGTCTTCGCTCTCCTCCTCTGAACGACGCCTCGGAGGCGGGGCCGGAACGGCGGCCGGCGCGGCCCGCGGGCCGCTTGGCCTGCCGGGCCGGGCGTGAGACCATCCGCCGGCTCGGGACCAAGAGGACCCGGATTCGTACGTTCCGGAGCGGAGGCGCATGAACGCAGAGACTCTGGTCTATGTCATCCCCGTGTTCGGTCTCGCGGGGCTTCTCTACACCTGGCTGAAGTCGTCCTGGGTCGCCCGCCAGGACGTCGGCACGGAGCGGATGGCGAAGATCGCCGCCGCGATCCAGCAGGGCGCCATGGCGTTCCTGCGGGCCGAGTACCGTGTCCTCGGGGTCTTCGTCGCCGTCGTGGCCGTCCTTCTCGGCGTCTCCGGAGCGCTTCAGGAGGGGTCGAGCCCGCTCATCGCGGCGGCGTTCGTCGCCGGAGCGCTCTGCTCGGCGCTGGCGGGGCTGATCGGGATGAAGGTCGCGACGAAGGCGAACGTGAGGACGACCCAGGCGGCCCGCCGGGGGCTGGGGCCGGCGCTCGAGATCGCCTTCGCGGGCGGCTCGGTCATGGGCCTCGGAGTGGTCGGCCTCGGCGTCCTCGGCCTCGGCGGCTGCTTCCTCGTCTTCTCGAAGCTCTTCGCGGGCGACGTCCACAAGACGATCGCCGTCGTCACGGGCTTCTCGTTCGGGGCGAGCTCCATCGCCCTCTTCGCCCGGGTCGGGGGCGGCATCTACACGAAGGCGGCCGACGTCGGGGCGGACCTCGTCGGAAAGGTCGAGGCGGGGATCCCCGAGGACCACCCGCTCAACCCCGCGACGATCGCCGACAACGTCGGCGACAACGTCGGCGACGTCGCCGGGATGGGCGCCGACCTCTTCGAGTCGTACGTCGGGTCGATCGTCGGTGCGATGGTCCTCGGCGCGGCCTTCATGACCGGACGTCTCGTCACGGGCGAGGCCTTCACGGCGGACGGGTTCGGCGGGCTTTCCGCCGTCCTCCTGCCCCTCGTCCTCGCCGGAGTCGGCATCCTCACGTCCATCGCCGGCACGTTCTTCGTCCGGGTCAAGGAGGGAGGCTCTCCGCAGCGGGCCCTGAACACCGGCGAGTTCGGTTCGTCGATCGTGATGGTCGTCCTGTCGTACTTCATCATCCGGGGCATGCTCCCCGGGAGCTTCGTCTTCGACGACGTCCTCTACGGGGCGGAGCGGACGATCACGTCGCTCGGGGTCTTCTTCTCGACGGTCATCGGCCTCGCCGCCGGCCTCGCGATCGGGATGCTCACGGAGCACTACACCGGCACCGGGACCGGCCCGGTCCTCTCCATCGCGAGGCAGTCGGTCACCGGCGCGGCGACGAACATCATCGCGGGCCTCGGCGTCGGGATGCGCTCGACGGCCTGGCCGGTCCTGGTCCTCGCCGCCGCGATCATCGGGGCGTTCCACTTCGGCGGCCTCTACGGCATCGCGATCGCGGCCGTCGGGATGCTCTCGAACACGGGCATCCAGCTCGCGGTCGACGCCTACGGACCGATCTCCGACAACGCCGGGGGAATCGCCGAGATGGCGGAGCTCCCGAAGGACGTCCGAAGCCGGACCGACAAGCTCGACGCCGTCGGGAACACGACCGCGGCAATCGGGAAGGGGTTCGCCATCGGCTCGGCCGCGCTTACGGCCCTCGCCCTCTTCGGAGCCTTCATGACGGCCGCCCACCTGAAGACGATCGACGTCTCGAAGGCGGAGGTGATGGCGGGGCTCCTCGTCGGCGCGATGCTGCCGTTCCTCTTCTCGTCGATGGCGATGGCCGCCGTGGGGCGGGCGGCGATGTCGATGATCCAGGAGGTGAGGCGCCAGTTCAGCGAGATCCCGGCGCTCAAGGCCGCGATCTTCGCGATGGACGCCCATTCGGGGAAGGACTTCAAGGACTGGCCGGTGGAGGACCAGAGGATCTTCGAGGACGCGCTCGGAAAGGCCGAGTACGGCAAGTGCGTCGAGATCTCGACGACGGCCGCGATCAAGGAGATGGTCGCGCCGGGGCTCCTCGCCGTCATCGTCCCGGTCGCGGTCGGTTTCGGCCCGAGACTCCTCGGCTTCGGGTCCGGCGCGGAGATGCTCGGCGGCCTCCTCGCCGGCGTCACGGCCACCGGCGTCCTTCTCGCGATCTTCCAGTCGAACTCGGGCGGCGCCTGGGACAACGCGAAGAAGATGTTCGAGGAAGGGGTCGAGATCGACGGGCACAAGTACTTCAAGGGCTCGGACCCCCACAAGGCCGCCGTCGTCGGCGACACCGTGGGCGACCCCTTCAAGGACACCTCCGGGCCGTCGCTCAACATCCTCCTCAAGCTCATGTCGGTCATCGCTCTCGTCATCGCGACGCTCCTCTGACCCCGGAGCGCCCCGACGGCGTTCCTTCCGTTTCGCGAGAGAGGCCCCGGCGAGAACCGGGGCCTCTCGGCGTCGGGGGCGGAAGCCGCCCGGGCGGGAGCGCCGGACCCGGTCCCCCGGAGGGACGCGAGTCGAGACCGGTCGGGAGCCGCCGGCAGGGGAGGGAGGTCGGCGAGCCGTGCCGTGGCCGGCCCGAGGGAGGCGGCGTCAGCGTGGCCAGCCCGGCTCGCGCGCGATCGGCGCCCCGGGAGCGCACGGAAGGGGATGCCGAAAAGCAGCATCCCCGGCCGTGAGGCCGGGGATGCGAAGGTGACCGTGTTCGCGGCGGGAGAGTCCCGCCGGGGCGGGATCAGCTGCCCGCGGGAGCGACCTGCTCGAGGGGATTGACCCAGTCCATGACGATGCCGATGTTCTCGGCTCCGTTGTTCCGGACGATGTCCATGAGCTTCATGGCCTCGTCGTACTTGACCGTGTCCTCGCAGGAGAAGAAGACCGGCTTCTTTCCGCGGTTCCGGAGGACTTCCTGGAGCCGGATCGGGAGGTTCGACCGCTCGACCCGCTCCTTGTTGAGGTAGATCTCGTTGTTCGCGGTGAGCGAGACGATGATCTGCTCCGGGTTCGCCTGGGGGAGCACGTTCGAGGGTGTGTTGGGCGGGACGTTGACGTCGTAGCCCATCTGCAGCATCGGCTGCAGGATCATGAAGATGATGAGGAGGACCAGCATGACGTCCACGAGGGGCGTCACGTTGATCTCGGACTTGGGCCCGCCCTTGTTGCCACCGACATCCATACCCATGGCGTGCCCTCCTACTTCTCGGCCTTGCGCTCGGTGATGAGACCGATCTTCTCGAAGCCGCCGTCCTTGATCATTCGCATGACCTTGCGGACGTCGCCGTACGAGAGCTGCTTGTCGGCCTTGATCAGGACGTCCTTGCTGGAGGCGCGCTCACCGAACTCGCGCATCTTGGCGGCGAACTCCTGGTCGGGATACCACTTCGCGTCGATGAAGATCTGCTTGTCGGACTGGACGCTGATGAGGAGCTCCTTGTCCGATTCGGGTTTCTTGTCGGGCTGGTCCGTCTGCGGCAGCAGGACGGGCTTCCCCTTCTGGAGCATGGGCGTGACAACCATGAAGATGATGAGGAGGACCAGCATGACGTCGACGAGAGGAGTGACGTTGATCTCACTCTTCGTCTCGTGCCGGCCTCCGAAGTCTTCCATTCCCATCGTCGTGTCCTCCGTTCAGTTCCGAGAAGAGCTTGCCGGGGAGCCCCGGCGAGGCTCTCCTCAGGCCGCCCGGGAGCCCATGCGCTTGATGAAGTAGTCGAGGAGCTCCGACGAGGAGTTCGACATCTCGACGTTGAAGCGCTCGATCTTGTTGAGGAAGTAGTTGTAGAGCCAGACCGCCGGGATGGCGACGAAGAGGCCGAGCGCCGTGCCGATGAGGGCTTCCGCGATGCCCGCCGAGACCGCGCCGAGGCCGCCGGTGCCGGAGGTCGCCATGCCCTGGAAGGAGCGGATGATGCCGAGGACCGTCGCGAGGAGGCCGATGAACGGCGCCGTCGTGGCGATCGTGGCGAGACCGCCGAGGCCGCGGCGCATGTCGGCGCCCGTCATCATGGCGGCGCGGGTGATCGCACGCTCGGCGGCGGCGACGACATCGTGGCCGGCGACGCTTCCGCCGTGGGCCTCATATGCGAACTCGAGAAGGCCGGGCGAGACGACCTTGGCGACGTGGCTGGCCTTGTACTTCTTGGCGAGGTCGATGGCTTCCTTCAGCTTCTCCTGCTTGAGGAGCGGGCCGATCTCGAGGGCGAACTTCACGGACTGCTTCTTCGCGTTCCGGAAGGCCCACCACCGCTCGAGCGAGACCCCGAGGGAGTAGACCGACAGGAAGACGAGAAGGACCATGATGCCCTTGACCGTGATGGACATCTGCGCCCAGATGTGTCCGAGATCCATTTCCATGGTGGAGATCCTCCTTGTTGGATTTCAGCGTCGCTTGCGATCGCGTTGGTGATCGGGTTACTGGAGCTTGAAGGTCACCGTGACCGTCAGGTAGACCGGGACCGGGCGGCCGTTGAAGGTCGCCGGCCTGTACTTCCACTGCTGGACTGCGCGCATCGCGGCGTTGTCGAGCAGCGGGTTGATGCCTCGCAGGACACGGACGGAGTCGACGCTCCCGGTCTTCGTGATGATCGCCTCGAGGATCACGATCCCCTGGAGACGGGCCTTGCGGGCCGCCTCGGGGTAGACGGGCTGGACGCGGGAGATCTCGACGGGCTCCTTGACGTCTCCGCCGACGCGCAGGGGCTCCTCGACCTCGGCCGCGCCGCCGAGGACGCCGCCCTTCACTCCGCCGAGGACGCCGCCCATGACGCCGCCCTCGACGCCGCCTTCGACGCCGCCCTCGACGCCGCCCTCGATGCCGGAATTATCGGCCTCGGGAGCCGCGGGAGCGACCGGAAGGACGTCGGGAATGATCGTGGGGGCCGCGTTGGACGACGGCTTCACCTGCTCGACCTTCGGGGCCACCTTCGGAGCCGCGGCCTTCGGGGGGGGCGGCGGAGGCGGCGGCGGGGGAGCGGCCTCGGTGTAGAAGGTGACCGGGATCGGCGGCTCGGGGATGTCCTCGATGTACCACATGGACGCGGCGAGGACGGTCCCGCCGACGACGAAGTGGAGGAAGATGGACATCGGGACCGAGAGCCAGCGACTGCCGGTCGGCTTCTGCTTCTTCGACTCGATGAGGGAAGTTTCGAACATGGTCGTGGTCCTCTCGCCCGGGCCCGTCAGATCGCCTCGAGCGGGTTCTTCCTGGCCGCTTCCTCGCGCTCCTTCTGCTTGACGCGGTCGCGCGCGGCGAGGGCCTTCGTCTGCCACTCCTTGGCCTTCTCGAGGAGCTCCTCCTTCTTGACCGGGTCGTTCTCGAGCTTGGCGTACTCGCGATAGAGGAGGTTGATGTAGAGCATCGACTCGAAGTAGTCCTCACGCAGCGCGTTGGCCTTCTCGAGCGCCGCCATGCCCTGGTCGAGCATCGCCTTGCGCGCCTCGCCGTCCATGTCGGTGAGAGGCGTGTTGTAGGACTTGTCCCAGCAGGTGACGCCGATCGTGTAGAAGACCTCGGGGTTCTGCGAGTCGAGCTTCGCGAGGTTCTGCTGCCACTCCATCGACTGGTCGAAGTCGCCCTTCCGCGCGTAGAGCATGGCGATCGTCTGGACCGCCTGCTTGTCCTCGGGATGGGCCTTGATGAGCGCCTTGAAGTACTCGATGGCGTCGTCGTAGCGCCTCGAGTTCATGTAGGTCGTCACCAGGAACTTCGCGGCGCTCTCGTCGTCCGGCTTGACGGCGAGGTACTCCTTGAAGTGCTTGATCGCCGTCTCGAGGGCCTGAAGGTCCTTGGGATGCTGCGACCCCGGGTTGTAGACGGCCATGTTGGCCATCGCGACGAACTTCTTGATCCGGATCTCGCTCGGATCGAGCTTCATCGCCTCTTCGTACTGCTTCAAGGCGTCCTCGTAGAGCTGCTCC
>JAGOBQ010000271.1 GCA_017999215.1 Thermoanaerobaculia bacterium | reverse complement strand
CGCGGGCGGTGGAGCGGCTCGCCGAGGGTCCCCCCTCGGCCGGCGGCACCTCCGAGATCGTCACCCTCTCCCGCGCCCGCGGGCTCGAGCGGGTCGGCCCCGGGGGCGGAGTCGAAGGAGAGGAGATCACGGTGCGCGAGGTCCCGCTCGCCGAGGCCGAGGCCTACCTCGAGAGGCGCGCGCGCGAGGGGGTCCTCGTCGACCCGAAGGTCTGGGCCGGCCTCCTCTTCGCACGTCGCCCCTGAGCTCGTCTACGCCGCGACCCGAACGACGACCTTCCCGAAGCCCGCTCCCGACTCGAGGCGCTCGTAGGCCGCTCGGACGTCCTCGAGAGGGAAGACCTCGTCGACGACCGGGACGATTCGCCGTCCCTCCACGGCCCTCAGGAGAGCCGCGAACTCCGCGTCGGTCCCCATCGTCGAGCCGAGGATCGAGAGCTGCTTCCAGAAGATGATCCGGATCTCCTCCTCGGGGTTCGGGCCGCTCGTCGCCCCGCAGGTGACGATCCGCCCCTTCTTCGCGGCCGCCGTGAGCGACGCGCGCCAGGTGGCGGCGCCGACCGAGTCGACGACGACGTCGACGCCGCGCTTGCCGGTCAGCTCGCGGACCTTCTTCCCGACGTCCGTCGCGCGGTAGTCGAGGACGACGTCGGCCCCGAGCGCCTTCGCCTTCTCGAGCTTCCTCTCGTCGCCCGACGTCGCGATGACGAGCGACGCCCCGGCGAGCCTCGCGACCTGGAGGGCGTAGGCCGAGACCCCGCCGCCGATTCCGTGGATCAGGACGCTCTCCCCCGGCCGGAGCGCCGCCCGCGTCACGAGCATCCGCCAGGCCGTCATCGCGGCGAGCGGGAACGCCGCCGCCTCCTCGTCGGTCAGGTGGGCCGGCGCCTTCCAGACGTTCGCGCGCGGCACGGCGATCCGCTCCGCGAGCGTCCCGGGTCCGTGCTCTCCGAGGATGCCGTAGTCGACGCAGAGGCTCCGCTCGCCGTCCCGGCAGAACTCGCAGCTTCCGCACGCCAGGCCGGGCTGCAGGACGACCCGCTCCCCGACCGCGACGTCCCGCACCCCTTCGCCGAGCGCCTCGATCGTCCCGCAGCCGTCGGCCCCGGGAACGTGAGGGAACGCGACCGGGACGCCCGGCATCCCGTTCCTCACGAAGAGGTCGAGCCGGTTGAGAGCCGCCGCCGAGATCTTCACGAGGACCTCGCCGGGGCCGGGAGCCGGGTCCGGGAGCGACCCGACGGAGAGAACCTCGTTGCCGCCGTGGGACGTCAGAAGAGCCGCTTTCATTTCTCCCCCTTCCCGTGGAAACTCCCGCCTTCGATGCCGAGCCTGCCGAATCTGCCGACCCACTCAGCCGCTCCCGACCCCGCAACCGTCTGCCCCCCCTGCGGCAAGTGCTGCCGGTACGTCGCGGTCGGCATCGACGGCCCCGTGACCGTGAGCGGCGTCTCGACGGCGCTCTGGCTCGTTTACCACAGGAACGTCTCGGTCTACCAATCGCACGACGGCGACTGGTTCGTCCTCTTCCCCGCCGACTGCGAGAACCTCCGCCCGGACGGCCTCTGCGGCGTCTACGAGAACCGCCCCACCCTCTGCCGCGAGTACGACGTCGACGGCTGCGAGGGGACGAGCGCGGAGGCGCCGGAGAAGGTCCGCTTCGACGACGGACCCGCCCTCGGCGCCTGGCTTCGGTCGCACCGCCCCGCGCTCTTCGCGCGGTGTCTCGCGAAGGGGATCCTCCCGCCGGCCGTGCGAGGTGACGCTCCGGCCCGGGCGTCGGGCGCGGTGCGCCGCGGGAGGCCCGCGCCGGGCCGTCGCGCCCCCGTCAGGCCTCGAGGCTGAGGAGCGCGCCGAGCAGCTCGCCACCGTCCTGGTAGCGCTCGGGGCGGTGCCGGGCGATCGAGCGGAGGAGGACGAGCACCTCGTCCTCGTGGAGCCAGGGCGCGAACGGCCGCGGGTCGTCCGGGTCGCGCTCCAGCCGGGCGACGAGGACGTCCTCGCCGACGTACGGCCAGCGGCCGGCGGCGAGCGTGTAGAACGTGGCGCCGAGAGAGTAGACGTCCGAGGCGGGAGAGGCCGCCTCTCCCCGCAGGACCTCCGGCGGGAAGAAGGCCGGCGTTCCGATCAGCTTCGACGTCGAGCCGGAATCGGCTTCCGGCCGGGCCAGGCCGAAGTCCAGTATCCGGAGGATGCCGTGCTCGTCGAGCACGAGGTTCGCCGGCTTCAGGTCGCGGTGGAGGATCCCCTTGGCGTGGGCGGCCGCGAGGCCCCGGGCCGACTGGACGAAGTAGTCCTTCCAGCACTTCTTCAGGCGCTCCGGGTCGTTCTTCAGGAGCGACTGAAGGTTCGGCCCCTCCAGGAACTCCATCGCGAGGTAGGCGCTCCCGAACCCCTCCCCGAAATCGTAGAGGCCGACGATGTTCGGGTGCTTGAGCGCCGCGATCGCCCGCGCCTCGCGGATGAAGTAGCGCATCGCCGTCTCGTCGCCCCAGAGCTGCCCGGGGAGGATCTTGAGGGCGACGTGGCGCTCGAGCTTGTGGTCGAAGGCCTTGTGGACGATCCCCATGCCGCCGCGGCCGACCTCCGCGACGATCTCGTAGCGTGCCTCGGGCCGGCCCGACGCCGCGATCCCGCCGGGGGTCGCCATCGCCTGGAACGTGCCCGAGGGGTCCCGGCCCGTGGACGACGCGAGGGACGGGACGAATCCCGTCGGCACCGCCGGCCGCGCAGAGGCCGGGGAGGAGGTCTCGACGGCAGGGGCGATCGGACCACCCCCTTCGGCAAGGCGTCGATCGAGCGCCACCGCCCGCGAGAACGCGTTCCGGAATCCGGGATCGACGTCCGCGATCTGGGTCAGCCTCGCGTGCGCTCCCGCCAGGTCGCCCGCCGCCTCGAGGGCGCGGGCGAACGCCTCCTGCGCTTCGATCGTCGTCGCGTCGACCGGCTTGTGGCCGAGGAGCTCCCGGAGAACGTGTACCGCGTCCTTCGCCTCGCCGTTCGCCAGGTGCGCCTCTCCGAGCTCGAGGAAGACCTCGGCGACGCCGGGGTCGGCCCGCCGAACCGTCGTCAGGAGGTCCCAGGCCTTCTCCCGCGAGCCGTTCCGGAGCGCGCTGCGCGCCGCGTCGAGGTTCCGGCCGGCGCGCAGGAAGAGCGACGTCGCCTCCTCGAAATTCCCCTGCTCCTGGAGGAGCTGAGCCGCCTCGGCGAAGCGCCCGGACGCGCGGTAGAGGGAGATGGAGCGCTCCCAGTCGCGGAGGTCCTTGTAGAGCGCGGCGGCCGCCTCGGGCTTCGCAGCCGCCTCGAACGCCGCGGCCGCCTCGGCGAGGAGGCCCGCCTTCTGGAACAGCGCCGCCGCCCTCTCGTGCCGGCCCGCGTGGCCGAACGCCCGGGCCGCGTCCGCGGGCCGGATTGCCCGCTCGTACATGAGCGCAGCCTTCTCCCAGTTGCCGGCCTCGGCCCAGGCATCGGCCGCCCCGCTCCAGTCGGCCTGACCTTCGAGGTCCCGCGCCCGCAGCTCGGCAGCCGTCTTCGTCTGCCCGGCGCGGGACCAGGCTATTGCGGCCCCTGCGAGGTCGCCTCCCCGCTCCAGCTCGCGCGCCGCGTCCTGCGGCCTTTCGGCCTCGAGGAAGAGCGCGCCCGCCTCGAGAGGCTCTCCCGCGAAGCGGAACGCCTCGGCCGCCTCGAGCGTCCGGCCGGCGGCGCGGGCCGTCTCCGCGGCCCGCTTCCAGAGGGCGTTCCGGCCGCCGCCGGGTTTCGCGGCTTCCGCGATCTTCCGCGTCGCGTCCGCGAGGCCGGCGCGGTCTCCGGCCGCCTCCGCGACCTCGGCGAGACGGTCCCAGCGGGCGGCCTGGCGCGCCTCGACGAGGGCGCGGTTCCGGGCGGACTCGAACTTCGCGGGCTCTCCGGCGGCCTCCCAGGCGCGGGCGGCTTCCCAGGCCCAGGCCTCTCCCGCCTCCTCCCAGAGCTCGGCCGCGGCCCGGGCGTTCCCCTGCCGGAGCTCGAGAGCGGCGACCCGTGCGGGGAGCTTCGCCTTGCGGAACGCCCGCTTCGCCTCGTCCACGTCTCCGACCTTGAGGTAGAGCTCGCCCGCGCGGCCGAAGTCGCCGGCCCGGGAAGCCTCCTTCGCGGCGACGAGGTCCGGGCTCTTGGGACGGGACCCGCGGAGCGTGAGGAGGAACAGCCCGACGGCGACGAGGTCCACCCCGAGACGGGCGAGGCTGTAGCGGGAGAGAAGCTCGTAGGCCGGCGCCCGGCGGAGGTACCGCGCGGCGTCGGCCGCAGCCGGGACGAAGCGCCCCAGTAGGGCGACGAGCTGGTCCATGTGCACGGCGACGACGACGACGATCGCGAGGAGGAGGACGACGACCGAAGACCGGAGGAAGTCGCGCACCCTCACCCCCTGCTCCTGCAGGAAGCTCCGGAACGCGCGCAGCAGGAGCAGCAGGATCAGGATCCCGAGGAGCTGGGGTGCGTAGTAGAACCGGTGGTCGTACCACTCCCGGGCGATCGGCTGCGTGGCGAGGTTCGCGTTCGCCCAGTCGACGAACCGGAGCATCGCGACCTGGGCGAGCACCGCCACCGCAACCGGGATCAGGTCCTCCTGCCAGCTCTTCCTTCTGCTCACGTCGGGCGATTATCGACGATCGCCCTCCGAACGGTCCGTGCCGTTACCATGGGGCCTCCGTGAAGCACTCCTTCTCATTCGGCGCGCTCCTCGGCCTCGCGGCCGCGCTCCTCCCCGCTCCGGCTTCCGCGCAGTCGTGGTCCGACCCGGGAATCGGCTTCGGGGCCCGCCTCGGGCTCGGGCAGGCGCGCTCCGCCGAGTCAGCCTCGGCCGAAGGCGCGATCCACGTCCGCTACCGCCTGACGGGCTCGCTCGGCCTCGAGGGCTCCCTCGGCTTCCGGCGCGAGACGATCGGCGACGGCGACGGGCCGCTCGTCCGCCTCACGGAGCTGCCCGTCACCGGCACCGGCCAGCTCTTCTTCTTCTCGCGCCGGCGTCTCCAGCCGTATCTCCTCGCGGGAGCCGGGCTCCACGTCGTCCGCGCCGCGCCGGAGGGGAGGAATCCGGCCTCGGACAAGAAGACCGAGGCCCTCTTCGCCGTCCACGCGGGGGCCGGGATCGACGTCCGCCCGTCGCGCGCGAGCGCCGTCCACCTCGACGCGCGCTGGACCTTCCTCGAGCCGACCTCGATCGGCGACCTCGAGAAGGCGGGATTCGACGTCGCGCCCGGCTACTGGTCCGTCGCGCTCGGCGCCACGTTCTACCGCTGAACGTCAGGCGGGAAGGCCCGACACGAGCTCGCCGAAGCGTGCCGCGTCGACGTTTCCGCCCGAGAGGACGACCCCGACCCGCTTCGCCCCGACGCCGGGCACTTTCCCGGCGAGGAGCGCCGCCGCGGCGGCGGCCCCTCCCGGCTCCACGACGAGCTTCATCCTCGAGAAGAGGAAGGCCATCGCCCGGCGAAGCTCGAGGTCGCTCACGGTGAGGACCCCCTCGACGAGGGCCGTCAGGATCGCGAAGTTCCTCTCGCCGACCCGCGTCGTCTGGAGCGAGTCCGCGATCGTCTCGGGGACCGGGATCGCCACGCGACGCCCCTCGCGGAGCGAGCGCGCGACGTCGTCGCCCGCCTCGGGCTCGACTCCGAAGACGCGGATGCCGGGCCGGAGCGCCGTCCCGGCGACGGCCGTCCCGGCGAGGAGCCCGGCGCCGCCGCAGGGCGTCATGACGGCGTCGAGGTCGGGCACCTCTTCGAGGAGCTCGAGAGCGGCCGTCCCCTGGCCGGCGATGACCGCCTCGTCGTCGAACGGGGGGACGAGGGTCACGCCGAGCTCCTCGACGAGACGACGCGCGATCGCCTCACGGTCCTCGTTCCGGCGGTCGTAGAGGATCACCTCGGCGCCGTAGCCTCGCGTCGCGGCGAGCTTGAGGGACGGCGCGTCCTCGGGCATGACGATCGTCGCCGGGACGCCGAGGTCGCGCGCGGCGGGCGCGACCGCCTGGGCGTGATTGCCGGACGAGAAGGCGACGACGCCGCGCCGCCGCTCCGCGGAGGAGGGGAGCGTCAGCCGCGAGGACGCGCCGCGCGCCCCGA
>JAGOBQ010000270.1 GCA_017999215.1 Thermoanaerobaculia bacterium | reverse complement strand
ACATCGTTCGTAGCCTGCTCCGGGACGAAGACCTGTCCGCCGTCGATGAGCGGCCCGCGCCCCGAGATGCCGACGACCCGACACCACCTCCGCTTCCCGATCAGGGGGCCGAGGCCCGCCTTCCGGAACCGGGCCGGGAAGATGTCGCCGTCCGAGGCCGACGTTTCGTTGATGAGCGCGGCCAGGTGGCCGTGGAAGACGGTTCCGGGGTACGTGCCCGGGAGCTCGCTCGAGAAGCCGAAGCGGGTGCCGAGGAGCTTCGAGTCGAGCCTCTCGAGGATCCACTGGGAGACGTTGCCGCCGCCGTTCGAGCGGACGTCGACGACGAGCCCCTCCTTCCGGATCTGGGGGTAGTACCACTTGACGAACTCGTAGATCCCGGGAGCGCCCATGTCGGGAACGTGGAGATAGCCGACACGCCCGTTCGAGAGCTTCGAGACCTTCTCCACGTTCCCGAGCACCCAGTCGAGATAGAGGAGGCTCGCCTCGTTCTCGATCGGCCGGTAGGTCACCTTCCGGGCTCCCTCGGCCGTCGGCCTCGCGCTGAGCGTGAGCGTGACGGGGTGGGTCTTGTGCTGCAGGAGGCGGTACGGGTTGTCGTCGCCCTTCAGCTCCTCTCCGTCGACGGCGAGGACGTAGTCGCCGACGCGCGCGTCGACTCCGACCTCGGTCAGGGGCGCGCGGTACCTCGGCTCCTCGTTGTGGCCGCGGAAGAGCCTGGCGATCCGGTAGAGCCCCGCCTTCGGGTCCAGCTCGAAGCGCGCGCCCGGCAGGCCGACCTTCGCCCGCGCCGGGCGCTCGATGTCCCCCTCCTCGACGTACGCGTGGCCGACGTTCAGCTCCGCGACCATCTCGCCGAGGAGGTAGGTCAGGTCGGAGCGGTGGGAGACGTGCGGGAGGAGCGCCCGGTAGCGCTCGCCGATCGCCTTCCAGTCGTAGCCGTGCATGTTGCGGACGTAGAAGAAGTCGCGGTACCGGCGCCAGACCTCGTCGAAGGCGTTCGCCCACTCCTCGGCGGGGACGCGGTCGACGGCGAGCTCCTTCGTCGAGACGCTCTTCGGCTCCTTCGCCTTCGGCTTGACGTCCCAGAGCTTGAACCCCTTCTCCTTGCCGCCTCCCCGGACGAGGACCTTCGATCCGTCGTGCGAGAGAGCCCAGCCGTCGACGTTCGCGACGAGGTCGGACGCCTCGCGTTCCTTCAGGTCGAAGATGACGAGCGACGACTCGCGGTCGGAGTCGCGCCCGTAGAACGAGGCCCCTTCCTTCGTGTAGAGGAGCGCCGTCTTCGTCGCCTCGAGCCCGTCGAGGTTCTCCGCCTCTACGGGCACGCGGACGACGCGCCCGGCGAGGCCGTCCCAGTCGATGACGACCGGCTTCGGCGCCTTCGCCTCGTCCTTCTTCGCGTCCTTGCCGTCGCCCTTCTTCGCGTCGGCGGCCTTCGCGTCCTTCTCGTCGTCCTTCTGCGCGTCGCCCGCGGTCACCTCGTCGCTCTCGGGGGCGAACGGGTCGGCGACATCCTTCCGGAGCGCGAGGCCGAAGACCCCGGTCCGGCGGTTGCCGGCGAAGTTCCACTCGAGGTCGGAGATCTGAGGCGCGAACTCGCGGTTCGACAGGAACCAGAGGACCTTCCCCTCCGGGTCCCAGGCGGGCTGGAACGAGGAGAAGAGCTCGCTCGTCACCTTCCGTACCTTGCCGTCCGCGGCGCTCCAGACGTGGAGGACCCGCATCCCCGAGTGCTCTCCCATCGAGAACGCCAGGTGCGCGCCGTCGGGCGAGAAGGCGTAGTCGAAGAGGCCGCCGAAGCGGTCGTCGGCGACCTCCGTCACCTTCCGGTCCGCGACGGTCACGACGTAGAGCTTGCCGTCCTTGTCGGAGACGGCGACCCGGGAGCCGTCGGGGGACCAGGCGGGCGGCGAGAGCATCGACCCGAACGTCGTCGTCAGCTGCGCGGGCTTCCCTGAGCCGTCCTGCGGGACGGTCCAGAGCTGCTCCTCGCCGGTCCGGTCCGAGACGAAGAGGATCGTCTTCCCGTCGGGCGACCAGGTCGCGTGCTTGTCGTGCGCGTTCGAGGTGCGGGTCAGGTTGCGCGTCGGACCCTTCTCGATCGGAGCCGTGAAGACGTCGCCGCGCGCGACGAAGAGGGCGCGCTCCCCCTTCGGCGAGAGCGCGAACCGCTCGATGTTCTTCTCGACCGGGATCCTCGCCGGGCGCGAGGCAAGGCCGTCGCTCGGGACCGTGATCGGGATCGCCCGCTCGGCCTTCGCCGCGACGTCCCAGAGGCGGAGCTCGCCGCCCAGCTCGTAGACGACCTTCCCGGCGTTGTCCGAGCTGGCCCAGCGGACGTCCCACGTCGTCGACTTCGTCAGCTGCTCGAGGCCCGAGCCGTCGGCGCCGACCGAGTAGAGGTTCAGCGTCCCGTCGCGGTCGGAGACGAAGTAGACCCTCTCCCCGATCCACATCGGGTCGCGCTCCGTCCGCTTCGACGGCGCGATCACCCTCTGCGTCCCTGCCGCGAGGTCGAAGACCCAGAGGTCCTGCGCCCACCCCCCCTCGTAGCGCTTCCAGGTTCGGAAGTCGCGGAAGAGGGGCGAGTAGACGAGCCTCTTGCCGTCGGGGCTGAAATCGCCGGCGCCCGCCGTGTACATCGGGAGCTTCGCCGGGAGCCCGCCCGCGACCGGCACGGTGTAGAGGGCCGACTCCACCTTCGCGCTCTCGGCGTCCCGGAGGGAGCGGAAGAGGATCGCCTCGCCGTCGGGCGTCCAGCCGTAGACCTGGTTGTCTCCGCCGTGGCGGGGAGCGCCGGGCCCGCGCGAGGGGTACCAGGTGAGGCGCTTCGGAACGCCTCCCTCCGACGGGACGACGTAGACCTGCTCGTCCCCCTCGTACTGGCCGGTGAACGCGATCCACTTCCCGTCGGGCGAGAACTTCGGGAAGAGCTCCTGGCCCGCGTGCGCCGTGATGCGCGCGGCGAGGCCGCCGGAGACGGGGGCGGTCCAGACGTCGCCGCCGTAGCAGAACGCGACGCGCTCCCCGTGGACGTCGGGGAACCGCAGGAGCTTCGTCTGGGCCGCAGCCGGTGAAGCGAGGGCGAGAGCCGCGAGGCCCGCGGCGAAGGTGACCGAGAGGCGCGCGAGGCGCCGGATCGAACGGTTCATCGGATCCTCCGATGGGCATCGTAGCGCGCGGAGATCCCCGCCTTCGGTGCCCGCCTTCGGTGCCAGGCGAGAAACGCCTCCGCCTTCGGTGCCAGGCGTGAAATCGTGTATTGTTGAAAACAATACACGATTTCACGCCTGGCACCGTTTCCGGGGGGACCCCATCTCCGGGTCGGGTCAGGGCTTCAGGGTCTTGCGCTCGAAGGCGAGCCAGCGGGCGAGGTCGGTCGCGTACCAGCGGGAGAAGCGGCGGTCGGAGGGGCCGCCGGCGAGGGCCGTCTCGGAGGCGTCCGTCGCGAGGTCGGTGACGAAGCGCCAGGAGGGGCAGAAGGCCGACTCGCGCCCCGCGAGCGAGAGGAGCTGCCCCTGGACGACGGTCGCGCGGCCACCGACGACCTCGAACGGCCCGCGGTCGAAGCCGAGGGCCGGCGGGAGCTTCCCGCCGAAGAGGAGGTGCCGGAGGAGGACGCGCCGGGACGCTCCCCACGGCCCCATCGCGGAGGGATCGACCCCCTCCAGGGCTCGCCGGGCGACGCGGGCGACGAATGCGGCCTTCCCTTCCGCGCCGAACCACTCCTCCCCCTCCTCGCGCGCGAGGAGGTCGTCGAAGAGGCGGAAGAAGAACGCGTGGACGAGCGTCGTGTCGCGGAGCGCGCGCCACGCCTCTCTCCCGAAGAGCCCCGCGCCGAAGAGCTCCTCGCAGAGGGCCGCGTAGAGGCTCTCGAAAAGGACGGCTCCCTTCGAGCCGGCGTCGTAGCGCCGGTCCCACGCGCGGAGCTCGCGGACCCCGGGGAGCTCGGGGAGGTACGGATCGAGCGCGGAAAGGAGCCGCCGCGCCTGCCCGGAGACGAGGTCCGCCTGCATCGCGCCGAGGTCGGCGGCGGAGAGGCTTCCCCCCGCGGCACCCTTCGCGCCGGCGAGCTCGCGAAGCCGATCGGCCCGGTCTGAGCCCATGCAGAGCGTGATCCCGACCGGCTGCCACGCGCCGTGGCCGCCGTCGTTGGCGGTGACGAGGACCCCGTCCGGGTCGCCGGCGACGCGCGCGAGAGCCGACGGCGGCAGCGTGCCGTCCCAGAGGTCGCCCGGCTCCCAGCCGCGGAGCGGAAGGAGGCCCGGATCGCTTCGGCGCCTCGGCAGGAGGCCCGACTGCTGTGCCGCGATCCGCCCGTCGCGGCCCGCGAGGAGCCAGCTTGCGCTGAGCGCCACGCGGGCCGCGGCCTCGGCGCCGCGATCGACGTCCGGCGCCGCCCAGAGGTCGAGGATCGCCTCGAGCGAGGCGGCGCCCCCCTCGCGCCGGCCGGTCCAGGCGCGGGCGATCCAGAGGCCGTCGTCGACCCGGCTCGCCTCGTCCGGCGTCTCGAGGACGCCGGCGTCGGTCTCGAAGAAGACGACCTCGCAGGGCGGGCCCTTCTTCCTCCGAAGCGCCTCGCGCCTCTCCCGAAGCGGGAGCCACTCCTCGCCGCGGCGGAAATGCCCGTCCCTCACCTCCTCGAGCACGAGGTCGATGGTGTCGGCGAACCCGTACGTGAAGCCCGCCGCGATCGCTCGCGTCCTCCCCATGACGAGGCCGGGGACGCCGGGCACGGTGACCCCGGTCCGGAAGTCGCCATCGGCGAGCGTGCCGACGACCTCGTACCAGATCGCCGGCAGGCGGTTCACCTCGAGGTGCGGGTCGCTCGCGTAGAGGGCCGCGCCCGACGCGGACCGGCGCCCCGCGACGGCGACGTTGTTGCTGGCGCGGAGGACGGGCAGCGGCGGAAGACCCGGAACGAGGGCCGGAACGTGGCGGAGCGAGCGGATCGCCTCGAGGAGCGCGTCGTCGAGACCGTCCAGGTGCGGGCGGAAGAGGCGGGCCAGCTTGCCGCGGTCGACGCCGGCGCGGAGCGCCTGGAGGACCGCGACCTCCGCGTCGCCCTGCGCCTGCGCGAGGCCGACGAACGTCATGAGCCGGAGCGTCAGGAGCGTGTCGGACGGCGTCCACGGCTCGTCGGGGACGCGGAGGAGCCGAAGCTCCCACGGCCGACCTCGCGAGAGCCGCGCGTTCACACCCGCCGTGTAGGCCTCCGCGAGCGTCCTCGCCCGCCCCGACAGCGACGTCGCCTCCTCCACGGAGGCCGCCGCGAAGAGGTTCCGCCGCATGAAGAGGTCGATCGCGAGCGAGGCGGGCGAGTCGTCGAGGAGCTCGCAGAGCCTCCCCTGGCCGACGATCCGGGTGAAGAGGAGCTGAAGGGCGCGATCGTGGGCATGGGCGAATCCCCACGCGGCGGCGAGGCCGAGGTCGTCTCCCGCCTCGGCGTGCATCACGCCGGCCCCGTCCCGACGGAGGGCGAAAGACCGCCCCCCCGCCTCGAACGCGCGGGGCGCCGACCCGATTCGAAGGCTCACGGTCGCGCGATTCTACGGACGCGCGCGACGGTGCGCCGGGCTCAGTGGCCCGTGCAGCCGGGATTCCGGCCGAGCGCGACCTCGTCGCCGTCGCGCGAGAGCTTGCCGGCCGAGCCGAGGAACTCGAGGAGCCCCTCGAAACCGAACCGGTCGCCGTGGCAGTTCCCGTAGAGCGCGTCCGGGCCGAACGCCTCGGCCGCCGCCCGCTTCAGCTCGGCCACCGGCAGCCGCCCACCTCGGTCGGCGAGGATGCTCAGGACCTCGTGGCCGAAGACGAAGCCGTCGGCTTCGTGGGAATGGTCGTGGTGGTGGTCGTGGGCCGCGTCCGTCATGCCGCGCACCGTAGCACGCGCCCCCGCTCCGCCCGGGATGACGGACGTCATCCCGGAGGCCGGTTCCGGCGCCTCAACGCGGCAGGGCGGGCGGAAGTCCCCTCTCCGTCAGGAGATAGACCGCGAACGTCCCGAGCCAGTGGCTCCCCTCGTAGTGCTCCGACGTGACGCTCGGGAGGCTCGCCTTCGCGTGGGCTTCCGCGGCTGCCCGGAGCGCGGGAACCCGCCAGTCTCGCGGCGGGAGCCCCGCCGC
>JAGOBQ010000269.1 GCA_017999215.1 Thermoanaerobaculia bacterium | reverse complement strand
GGCTACGGGTAGTCGTCGACGCAGTGCCCGTTGCAGCGCGCGACGATCTCGCGGAAGATCTCGCGGTGGCTCTCCTGGTCCTTCCCGACGGGGACGTAGTGGCCGCGGTAGAGGGCGATGTCGGCCGTCATCAGGACCGGGTAGCCGAGGAACCCGTAGGTGCCGAGGTCCTTCTCGCGCAGCTCCTGGAGCTGCTCCTTGTAAGTCGGAACCCGCTCGAGCCAGCCGAGCGGGGTGAACATCCCGAAGACGAGCGCGAGCTCCGCCGTCTGGGGCACCTGCGACTGGACGAAGACGACCGCCTTCTCCGGATCGAGCCCCACCGAGAGCCAGTCCGTCACGGCCTCGAGGGTCGACTCCCGGATCGCCGACGTGTCGGCGTAGTCGGTCGTGAGGGCGTGCAGGTCGGCCACGAAGTACCGGCATTCGTACCGGTCCTGCAGGTCGACCCAGTTCTTCACCGCGCCCCAGTAGTTGCCGAGGTGGACGCGCCCGGTGGGCCGCAGGCCCGAGAGGACGGTCTTCTTCGCCGGTTCGCTCAAGAGGGACCTCCGAGTAGGAGCTGGAAGACGAGTCGCATCGGCGGCCTCAGGACGGCCGAGAGCGCCCCCGTGAAGATCGCCACGACGAGGAGGATGAACCCGTAGCGCCGCACCCACATCACGCCCCGCATCCATCGGGCGGGCGCGAAGCTCTCGACGACCCCGAAGCCGTCGAGCGGCGGGATCGGGACGAGGTTGAAGATGCCGAGCGAGACGTTCACCGCCACAGAGAAGAGCGCCACGAGGAGGAGCGGGTGGAAGAACGTCCCCTTCAGCTCCGCTCCGGGAGGCGCGACGGCCTGGAGAACGAAGAACGCGACTGCCGCGAGGACCGCCACGGCGAAGTTCGAGAGCGGCCCGGCGGCCGAGACGAGGAGGTTCGCCCGCCGCGGATTCCGCACGCCGTGGAGCGAGACCGGGACCGGCTTCGCCCAGCCGAAGATCGGCGCTCCCGTGAACGCGAGGAGCGCAGGGACGAGGAGGCTCCCGAACGGGTCGACGTGCTTCAGGGGGTTCAGCGTGATCCGTCCGAGGTCCCGGGCCGTCGTGTCGCCGCAGCGGAGGGCCATCCAGCCGTGCGCCGACTCGTGCACGGAGACCGCGAACAGGAGGGCGGCCACCTGGATGACGATCTCGAGGACCTTTTCGGGGGAGACGGGCGCGTCGGGCACGGCAGGAACGTCCGAAAACGCCCGATCCTACGTGCCCCCCGAGGGGGCGTCAAACGGCGCGCCGGACGCGCGCCGCTCGGCGGCGAGCCCTTCCTCGACCGTTCGATAGTGGCCGAAGCGGCCGGCGGCGACGCTCTGCGAAAGGAACGGGTTCTGCTCACCCACGCCCGCGAGCGCGAGCGACCCGCCGGAGGCGGCGAAACGTCCCTGCTCGCGCATCAGGACGGCGACGATCGTCGTCGGGAGGGCGGTGCAGGCGGACAGGTCGACGACGCACCGGAGGGCGCCGTTCTCGCGCGCCACACGAAGGTACTCCGTGATCGTGGACGCTTCGGTGAGCGTCACGTCGCCCCGGACCTTGAGCGCGGCGACCGATCCGTCGGTCTCGAGGGAGAGCTCCACCCCCGGAGGATGCCACAGCGCCTCGGGGCCGCGCCGCCTCCCTACCGGAGGTCGTCGGTCCGGAGGATCAGCCGCTCTTCGAAGGGGCCCGCCGCCCCGCGAGCCGCCAGGGCGGCGGCGAGCTCCTTCGCCCGCTCGAGGAGGTCCCGATCGGAGAGAGGGTCCGCGATGCGCAGGCCGGGGAGGCCGCTCTGGCGCGTGCCGAGCGCCTCTCCCGGCCCGCGCCGGCGGAGGTCCTCCCCGGCCACTTCGAAGCCGTCGTCCGTCCGCGCGAGGACCGAGAGCCTCGACAGGGCCTCGGGCGAGGCTCCGGAACCCGCGAGGAGGACGCAGGTCGACGCGCGCGTCCCGCGCCCCACGCGTCCGCGGAGCTGGTGGAGCTGCGAGAGGCCGAAGCGCTCCGCGTTCTCGACGAGGAGGAACGACGCCTCGGGGACGTCGATGCCGACCTCGACGACCGTCGTGGCGACGAGGACGTCGATCTCCCCCGCGGCGAAGCGGCGCATCGCCGTCTCCCGCGCCTCGGCCCGCATCTTCCCGTGCAGCGCGCCGACGCGGCGGCCGGGGAGGCGCCGCGCGACCTCCTCCGTCCAGGCGGCCACCGAGCGCGCCTCGATCGTCTCCGACTCCTCGACGAGGGGCACGACGACGTACCCGCGCCCGCCGGCCGCGGCCTCGGCCGCGAGCCTCCGGTAGGCCTCCTCGCGCTCGCCGTCTCCCGCGACGGAGGTCGCGACCGGCGTTCGGCCCGGGGGCTTCTCGTCGAGCGTCGAGACGTCGAGGTCCCCGTGAAGCGCGAGCGCGAGCGAACGAGGGATCGGGGTCGCCGACAGGACGAGGACGTGCGGGTGCTCGCGGCGCCCCGGGCCCCGCGCCGGGAGCGCGGCCCGCTGCGCCACCCCGAACCGATGCTGCTCGTCGACGACGACGAGCCCCAGCCTGCGGAACGCGACCGGCTTCTCGAGGAGCGCGTGCGTCCCGACGAGGAGGTCGATCCCCCCTTCCGAGAGCGCCCCGAGAAGCGCCGCCCGCGGGCGTCCCGTCACGCGCCCCGTCAGCAGCGCCGGCGTCACGCCGGCGCCGGAGAGGAGCCGGTGGACGGTTTCCGCGTGCTGCTCGGCGAGGAGCGTCGTCGGCGCCATGAACGCCGTCTGGAAGCCGCGCCGCGCCGCGAGGACCGCGGTCAGGACGGCCACGATCGTCTTGCCGCTCCCGACGTCGCCCTGAAGGAGACGCGCCATCGGGTGGCCCGAACGCAGGTCGGCGCCGATCTCGCGGATGGCCTGCTTCTGCGAGGCCGTCAGCGGGAACGGCAGGATGGCGGCGAGAGCCTTCCGGGCCGCGGGGTCCGCCTCGATCCGGGGCGCGGGGCACGCCTCCCGCGCCCGCCGCCGTCGCGCGAGCGCGACCTGGAGCTCCAGGAGCTCCTCGAACGCGAGGCGGCGGAGGTGCCGGGAGGTGCGCTCCCGGAACGGCCGCGGGTCGGCGGGTCCCCCGGCGCTCCCCGGAAAGTGCGCTTCGCGAAGCGCGTCGACGAGGGGCGGGAGAGCGAGGCGAGCCGCGATCTCCGCCGGGATCCGTTCCGGCAGCTTCGGCGCCGCCTCCTCGAGGGCGCGCGCCACGAGCCTCCGCCGGAGCCGGGGAGGGAGCCCCGGAAGCGACCTGTAGATCGGGACGACGCGTCCCACGGAGAGCGCCGCGTCGTCCGGATCCTCGGGCTCCGACTCGACGTGCGGCGACTCGAGGACGAGCTTCCGCTTCGCCACGGCACGGCCGTGGACGAACACCCGCGCGCCCGGCGTCAGCCAGCGAGCGAGCCACGGCTGCGAGTAGAAGACGAGGTCGACGGCGCCGCTCTCGTCCTCGAGGGTCGCCTCGAAGATCGAGAAGCCGCGCCGGCGCGTTCGCACGAGGCGGGCTACCGAGATCGACCCGGACAGCGTGAGCGGCGGCCCTCCCGCGACGAGGTCCGCCACGCGGGCGAACCGAGCCCGGTCCTCGTGGCGGACCGGCAGCTCGAGGAGAAGGTCGAGGACGGAGGCGAGCCCCGCGTCCGCGAGCGCTCGCGCACGGACCGGGCCGATCCCGGGGAGGCCCGTGAGCGCCGTCTCCGGACCGAGGGGCTCCCGGCCGCGCGCGGGGCGCGGCACGCTCAGCTCCGCGTGACTCGGAAGGTCAGGTCGACGAGACCGAAGCGAAGACGGTCGCCGTCGTGGATCGGGACGGGCGCGCCCGTGGCGATCCGGTTCCCGTTCACGAACGTGCCGTTCATCGTCCCGATCTCCTCGATCACCTGGAACTCCCCGTCGACGCGGACGATCTTCGCGTGACGGCGGGAGACCGAGCGCGGGCCGTCCAGGTTCGTCAGGTCGACGTCGGGGCGGATCCCGGTGACCGGGTCGATCCGGCCGACGAGGGTCTCGTTGTCGCGGTTCAGGTAGAACTCCTCGACCCCTCCGTCGGCGACGAGGCGGAAGATCCCGTCCCGCGCCCCCGTCCGCTCGAAGAAGTCGGACGATTCGTCGAGGGCGGGAGCCTCGCCCGTCGTCTGCTCGAGCAGCGCGGTCGTCTCGCGGAGCCGCCGGGAGAGCTTCCGGAGCATGCGGACGGCGATCTCGCCGTTGTGTCGGAGCATCTCGTCGAACGTCGACTGGTTGATCCGGACGAGCTCGACGTCGGTCCGGGCGATGGCGTCCGCCGTCCGGGGGACGTCCTCGAGGATCGACATCTCGCCGAAGAAGTCGCCCCTCTCGAGGACGGAGAGGATCTTCGCCTCGTCCTTGACCTTCTTCACGATGTCGACCGTCCCCGACTGGATGACGTACATCTCCGTCCCGACGTCGCCCTCCGAGAAGACCGTCTCGCCGGCCGGGACCCGAACGATGTATTCCTCGAAGCTCGCGGCGCCGCCGCCGGACTTCAGCACGACTTTCACGAGAGGAACTCCTCCTCGAAGGCGAGCGTCCGCGCCTCGCCGTCCCACGACGCGCGCGCTCCGACGGGAAGCGGCACGTTCGCCCCCCCGTGCCCGAACGGCAGGCCGAGGGCGACCGGGACCCCGAGAGGGGCGAGCCGGTCGCAGAGGAGCTGCCGGAGGCGGTCCGGGTCCTCGCTGCCGCCGAACGTCACGCGCGTCATGGAGCCCACGATGATACCGGCCAGCCGGCCCCATCGGCCGGAAGAAACGAGCGTCCCGAGCATCCGGTCGACGCGGTACGCCTCCTCCCCCACCTCCTCCAGGAAGAGAAGCGCCCCGTCGTAGTCGTAGTCCCACGGCGTCCCGCAGAGCGCGGCGAGCAGGGAGAGGCAGCCTCCGACGAGCGGGCCCTCCGCCCGGCCCGGGACGACGAGCTCGGCCGAAGGGACCACCAGGCGGCCGGGTCCGCGTCCCTCCAGCATCGCCGGGAAGAACGGGGCGGTCCACGCGTCGAGGGGAGCGGCGAGGTCGGCCGCGACCATCGGCCCATGGAGCGAGACGAGGCCGCAGCGTTCCCTGAGGAACGCCGACAGCGCCGTCAGGTCGGAGAAGCCGCAGTGCAGCTTCGCCGTCTCCGCGAGGAGGCGCTCCGGAAGCCGGTGGAGGACGCGCGTCACGCCGTATCCGCCTCGCGCGAAGAGGACGGCCTCGACCTCCGGGTCCGCCACGAGCTCGACGTAGCCGCTCACGCGGGCCTCGTCGCCCCCCGCGAGCCCGAGAAGCGGCTCGGTCTCGAGGACGTTCCG
This sequence comes from Thermoanaerobaculia bacterium, assembly GCA_017999215.1. Lineage (GTDB taxonomy): Bacteria > Acidobacteriota > Thermoanaerobaculia > UBA5066 > UBA5066 > UBA5066. Next base: position 813 of record JAGOBQ010000269.1, on the reverse strand, counting down.
GGCCACGCGGACGCGGTAGCCGAATCGCTCGAGGGCCGCGACGCCCGCGTCGAGGCTCTCCGGGCGGACCGGACCCGAGAGCGCCGCCACGCCGACGAGGCTTCCGGGCCGGAGCCGGCGAGGACGCCGGAGGAGGGCGCTCACCCGATGCGGTTCCGCGGGTCGCTGAACCAGCGTGCCCAGTCGGACGCACTCCCGCCCGGGTCCCGCTTCTCTTCGTCCCGGGCGGCCTTCGCCGTCAGCCGCCGCGCGCCGGTCTGCCGGAACGCGGCGACGGCGAGCGTCCGTCCGCCCGCCGCGTCGACCGACTCCGAGAGGACCCGGTCGTCCGTCACGACCGTCACGCCGCGCGGGTCGCGCGCTTCGCGCACCCGGCGGACGATCTCCTCGTCGGCGCTTCGGGGAGCCGCGTAGACGACCGTCACGTCGCCCAGCTGCTGGACTTTCGGACGGCCGTGCTCCGGAGGTCCGTCGAAGACGACGGTCAGCCGCCTCCGCTTCGCCCGGGAAAGCTCCGCCAGCTCCTTGACGAGCGTCTCTCGAGAGACGCCCTTCTGCCCGAGCAGGTTGTTGCCGTCGATCAGGTCGGCCACGCCTCCATTCTCCGACATCGGCCTCCGTACGGCACGGGCCGGAGAGGGGGCGCGCCGGAAGCGAAACGGCCCTCCGGGGGGGCTTGCCATTCGGGCGCCCCCCCGGCACCCCCCCACCTTCGATCTGACGTAAGTGACCCGGGCCGGACTGGCTCCGGGGGGGCTTGCCATTCGGGCGCCCCCCCGGCACCCCCCCACCTTCAATCTGACGTAAGTGACC
>JAGOBQ010000268.1 GCA_017999215.1 Thermoanaerobaculia bacterium | reverse complement strand
CCGGCCGCCGAGGCCGCGCCCGCCGCCTCCCGCATCGTCCTCCCGACCGGGGCCGGCGCGCCGGCCGCATCCGCCGGCCGGCCCCTGGCCGTCCTCGGCGAGATCCACAGGCTCGTCCTCGGCTTCGACGTCGACCCGGCCGACGCGCGGAGGATGACGCGCGGGTACACGGAGGCGAGCCCCGCCCTGGCGTCCGACCCGGAGTGCCTCGAGGCCGAGGAGCGGATCCTCCGCGTCTTCGCCGACGTCTCCGGCCTCTTCCGGCGGCAGACCGGGTCGGAGGAGCCCGACGCCGAGGGCGTCGTCTCGACGGGCGAGTACCTCCTCACCTACCTCCGCACCTACGACACGCAGACCCCCGACCTCCCGCCGCGTTTCGTCGACCGGCTCGCCCGCGCGGCGTCGCACTACGGCGTGGAAGGGACGCGAAAGAGCCCCGCGCTCCGCGAGGCGCTCCTCTGGATCTGGAAGTCGCGGCAGCGGGCCGACCACCAGGTCGAGCCGCTCCTGGCGATCCTCGAGCGCCGCCTCGCCGCGGCCTCCTCGGGCACGGCCGCCGGCTCTCCGGAGTTCCGTTCCCTCCTCGACCGCCTCGTCGCGGTCGCCGAGGGGCGCTGGCCCGCGCTCGGCGACGTGGCGCGCGACCTGCGATATCGCGTCTTCGACCAGCCCGCGTTCGAGGCCGCCCGGCGCGAGGTCTACGCCGAGATGGAGCGCGTCTTCGCCCGGCTCGCCGCGGACCCTTCCTCGCCCGATCGCGAGGCGGGCGTCCGCCGGCTCGTCGAGTGCCCCCAGCCGCTCCAGAGCCTCTACATGGGGCGCTTCGACGGCGCCGCCCCGGCGGTCCAGGGCCTCATGCTCGAGGTCCTCACGCGTCGCTACTACCGCATCCGGACGCTCGAAGGCTTCCGCGAGGTCTCCTTCCGGGGGCGCGCGGGGGCCCTCGCGGAGTACGCGTTCGAGGGGGTCCGCCACCTCGTCGTCACCACCTGGTGCCTCGACGGCGAGCTCGACGCGGCCCTCGCCGACGTCGCCTCCCACCTCGCCGAGCACCCGTCGGAGCACGACGTTCTCGTCGACGTCTACTCCTGGCGTCCCGGCCCGCTCGGCGACCCCGAGGCAAGGGCGGCGGAGGTCAAGCGCCTCGCCGACGCCGCCGGGTTCGGACCGCGCGTCGTCCGCGTCGTCCTCGCGCTCTCGGCCGCCGGCGCGGGCCTCGGCATGGGCGGCATGCAGCACTTCACGCTCCGGCCGGGCGACGGCGGCTTCGTCGAGGAGAAGCTCTACCGGGCGATGCACCCGATGATCGGCAAGCGCCTCGACCTCTGGCGCCTCGAGGGCTTCGACATCGAGCGGCTCCCGTCGGCCGAGGACGTCTACCTCTTCAAGGGCGTCGCGCGGGAGAACCCGAAGGACGAGCGCCTCTTCGCGCTCGCCGAGGTGCGCGACCTGACGCCCGCCTTCGACGCCCAGGGCCGGTTCGTCGGCCTCCCGCAGATGGAACGGATGCTCCTCGAGGCGTTCGAGGCGATCCGGCACGTCCAGGCCCACCGCCGGCCCGAGGACCGGCTCCAGTGGAACCGGGTCTTCGTCTACGTCTGGCCCCCCTTCACCTACGGCGCCACCGTCGTCCGCGCCTTCGCGAAGCACCTCGCCCCCGCGGCCGAGGGGCTCGGCATGGAGAAGGTCGCGATCCAGGCGCGCGTCCCCGACCCGGCGGTCCCCGGCGGCCTCAAGGAGGTCGTCTTCTCCGTCTCGCAGCCGGGCCGGACCGGCATCACCGTCTCCGTCACGCCGCCGAGCCGGAAGCCTCTCCGCACGCTCTCCGAGTACGAGCAGAAGGTCGTCCGCCTCCGCCAGCGCGGCCTCACGTATCCGTACGAGATCCTTCGGATGCTCACCCCTCCGAAGGACGACGCGCACGCCGACTTCCCTCCGGGCGACTTCGTGGAGCACGACCTCGACGAGTCGAACGCGCTCGTCCCGGTGAGCCGTCCCCCCGGAAAGAACCGCGCGAACATCGTCGCCGGGCTCCTGACGAGCCACACGGCGAAGGTCCCGGAGGGGATGACGCGCGTCGTCCTCCTGGGCGACCCGATGGGGGCGATGGGCTCGCTCGCCGAGCCCGAGTGCCGCCGCATCCTGGCCGGCCTCGACCTCGCCGAGAGGATGGGCGTCCCGCTCGAGTGGTACGCGCTCTCGGCCGGCGCGAAGATCGCGATGGACTCCGGGACCGAGAACATGGACTGGATCTCCCGCGTCCTGCGCCGCCTCATCACGTTCACCCAGGCGGGCGGGGAGGTGAACGTCGTCGTCTGCGGCATCAACGTCGGCGCGCAGCCGTACTGGAACGCCGAGGCGACGATGCTGATGCACACGCGCGGCATCCTCGTCATGACGAAGGACGGCGCGATGGTCCTCACCGGCAAGACGGCGCTCGACTACTCGGGCTCCGTCTCGGCCGAGGACAACCTCGGAATCGGCGGGTACGAGCGCGTCATGGGGCCGAACGGCCAGGCGCAGTACTGGGCGCGCGACATCCCCGACGCCTGCCGCATCCTCCTCCGCCACTACGACCACACCTACGTCGTCCCGGGCGAGCGCTTCCCGCGCCGCGCCGAGACGGCCGACCCGATCCGCCGCGACGTCTGCCTCTCGCCGCACGGCGGCGAGGAGCCGGGGGCCTTCGGCCTCGTCGGCGAGATCTTCTCCGACGCCACGAACCCGGGCCGCAAGCGCCCCTTCGAGATCCGGAAGGTGATGGCCGCCGCGGCGGACCAGGACCACCCGCCGCTCGAGCGCTGGGCCGGCATGCGCGACGCCGAGAACGGCGTCGTCTGGGACGCCCACATCGGGGGCTGGCCCGTCTGCCTCCTCGGCTTCGAGTCGCACCCGGTCAAGCGGATCGGCTTCGTCGCCACCGACGGGCCCGAGAACTGGACCTCGGGGACGCTCTTCCCGCAGGCCTCGAAGAAGATCGCCCGCGCGATCAACGCCGCGAGCGGCAACCGCCCGCTCGTCGTCCTCGCGAACCTCTCCGGCTTCGACGGCTCGCCCGAGTCGATGCGCAAGATCCAGCTCGAGTACGGCGCCGAGATCGGGCGCGCCGTGACGAACTTCAAGGGGCCGATCGTCTTCACCGTCGTCTCGCGCTACCACGGCGGCGCGTTCGTCGTCTTCTCGAGGACGCTGAACGACAACATGGAGGTCGCGGCCCTCGAGGGGACGTACGCCTCCGTCATCGGCGGCGCCCCCGCCGCCGCCGTCGTCTTCGCGCGCGAGGTCGACCAGCGGACGAAGAAAGACCCCCGCGTCGCGGCCCTCGAGAAGGAGATGGCCGCCGCCTCCGACGTCGAGCGGCGCAAGCTCCGCTCCCGGCACGTCGACCTCGTCGCCGCCGTCCGCTCCGAGAAGCTCGGCGAGGTGGCCGACGAGTTCGACCGGACCCACTCGGTCCAGAGGGCTCTCGCGGTCGGCTCGCTCGACCGGATCCTCCCCGCGAGGGAGCTCCGCCCCTACCTCGTCGACGCCATCGAGCGCGGGATGGCGAAGGAGATGGAACGGATCGGCCGCTGACTCCCGTCCGTTGGACCGCCGTGCGGGCGGAGGACCTCCCGCGCGGCGAGGCGTGGCTCGCGCCCGCCGAGCGCCTCGCGCTCGCGCGCCTCACCGTACCGAAGCGGCGGGGAGACTGGCTCCTCGGGCGCTTCGCCGCCCGGAAGGTCCTCCTCCTCGCGGGCGTCGTCTCCCGAGAGGAGGAGGTCTCGGTCCTCGCGTCCCCGTCGGGGGCGCCCGAGGTGTTCGTCGCCGGGACGGCCGCCCCGCTCGTCCTCTCCCTCACCCACAGCCACGGCGTCGCCGCCGCGGCGATCGCCCCCTCCGGGGCGCGGCTCGGCCTCGACCTCGAGCGGATCGAGGCGCGCGGCGGCTCCTTCCTCGAGGACTGGTTCACGCCCTCCGAGCGCGCGTTCGTCGAGGCGGCGATTGCGGGGGAGGCGGCGCTCCGCACGACGCTCGTCTGGAGCGCGAAGGAGTCGGTGATGAAGGCCCTCCGCGAAGGGCTCCGGATCGCCCCGCGCGACGTCGAAGCCGTGCCCGCCGCCGGCCCGGCCGACGGCCTCTGGCGCCCGTTCGGCGCGCGCGGCCCGGGTGCCGCGGAGTGGAGCGGCTGGTGGCGCGCGGAGGAGGGTTTCGTCCTCTCGGTAGTGGCCGATCCGCCGTCCGATCCCCCCGAGCGGATCGGGTAGACTTCCGGGTCGATGGGCTTTTTCGGATCGAAATCGGCGCCCCGCCCCGAGGGCGAGCGCCCCGCACCGCCGCACGAGTCGCCGCGCCCCGCGGCCTCGCCCGCCCCGACGGGCCCCAGGGCCGCAACCGAGGTGAAGACAGCCGTGATCGGACCCAACATCCGCATTCAGGGAGAGCTCTCCGGAGACGAAGACCTCGTCGTCGAGGGACGCGTCGAAGGGAAGATCTCCGTCTCCAAGGGCCTTCGCATCGGCCCGCAGGCCCAGGTGAACGCCGAGGTCAAGGCGCACCACGTCGTCATCGCGGGCCGGGTCGTCGGGAACGTCGTCGCCGCCGAGAAGGTGGAGATCCTCCCGTCCGGGATCCTCGAGGGGAACATCCGCTCCCCGAAGATCGCGATCGCGGAGGGCGCCCAGTTCAAGGGGAGCGTCGACATGGGCGGCAAGGGCGCCCCGGCCTCGCCGGCGCCGACGGCCACCGCCCCCGAGAAGAAGGACGTCCCCGGCAAGAGCTGACCGCGCACGCGGTAACCTTTCGCAGCTTCTCGTCCCCGGACTCCGCTGCGTGGGGGTGATCTCGTGACCCGACAGGTCCGCGTCTCCGTCGTCTTCCTGGCCCTCGCAACGCTCGCCGGCTGCACGTCGGCGGCGCGGCCGCGCGCCGTCGCCCTCGCCTCGGCCGGCAGCGCCGCGACGCGCGCCGCGGCCGACTCGATCCGCGAGACCGGCGCCTCCGTCGACCGGTACGTCGAGGCGCAGCTCCTCCTCGCGCCCCTCACGGGCCGTCCCGAGCCGGCGGAGGAGACGCTCGCGACCCTCCGGAAGGTGCGCTCCGTCCTCGCGGCCCGCGCCGAGGCGATGTCCGAGCTCGGCGCCGCGTACTCCGGCCTCGACGCGCTCGCCGCCTTCGACGCCGCGGAGCAGGTGGAACGCGGGGTGAACGGCCTCGCGGGCGCGATCAGCGCCTACCGGGAGGCGCTCGGCCAGCCCCCCGTCGCCCCCGTCCCGGCCTTCGGCCTCTCGAAGGGGCTCGGCGGCCTCGCCGGGGCGCGGCAGGCCGCGCGCCTCACGGAGGCGAGCGCGGCGATTCGCGGGAGCCTCGAGCGTCTCCTCGAGCTCCTCCGGCGCGAGAGGGAGGTCCACGCCTCCCTTCGTCGCGCCCTCGTCGAGGGGCAGGGAGCCGCGGCCCGCGCCTTCGCGGCCCTCGGCCTCGGCCGGCCCGGCGCGCTCCTCGCGCCGCACGCCGCGGCGTTCGGCCTCGCCTGGGACGAGAAGGAGTACGACGGCGCGCTCGCCCTCCTCCGCAAGGAGCCGTCGATCACGGGCCGGCCGGGCGTGAGCCGGGAGGACGACCTTCGCGCGGCGCTCGACCGCGTCCTCGAGCACCGGGTCGCTCGGCGCGTCGACCTGGAGGGAGCTCTCGTCGACGAGACGCTCTCAGGCCTCGAGGGCCTCGTCCTCACTCACCGTTCCTTCGAGGCGAAGCGGGAGACCGACCTCTCCGCCGTCCTCGACCACGTCGCGGCCGTACGCGCTCTCCTCGAGGAGTACCGCGCGGCGGCGGAGAAGTAGGGGAGGCACACATGGCCCGGACGAAGTCGAACCACGAGCGGCTCCTTGCGACTGTCGAGACGACCTACCGCCTCGCCGAGCGGGGATTCGACGCCCTCCACTCCGCCGCGGCGACCCCCGACGAGAAGCTGCGGGTCCGCGAGCTTTACGGCGCCGCGCGCGACGCCTACTGGAAGGCCGTCCTGGCCTGCCTGGAGGACCAGAGCGGCGTCGTCGCCGCGATCCACGAAGAGCTCCGGGCGAAGAACCGCGAGCTGAAGCGCTCCCTCGAAACGCTCCGCGACCTCGCTTCCGCCCTCGCTCTCCTCAGCGACGCCGTCCGTCTCGCCGCCGCCCTCGTCA
>JAGOBQ010000267.1 GCA_017999215.1 Thermoanaerobaculia bacterium | reverse complement strand
GCGATGATTTGAAGCGGTTCTCCCCGCCGGCCGGGCCGATCATCGACGGGCTCGACGTCGAGACGGGGAGGACGTTCGTCACGCGGAACCCGGCCACGGGAGCCCCGCTCGCCGAGGTGATGCGCGGGGGTCCCGGGGAGATCGACGCCGCCGTCGCCGCGGCGCGGAAGGCCTTCCTCCATTGGGGAGGGCGGAGCCCGCGCGAGCGGCGGAAGCACCTCGAGGCCCTCCTCGAGGCCGTGCGCCGCTCGCACGACGAGCTGGCGCGCCTCGTGTCGACCGAGCAGGGGAAGCCGGTCGCCGAGGCGCGCGCGCTCGACCTGGTGCCCGCCGCCGACGCGCTGCGGTACCTCGCCCGTCACGCGGAGGAGCTCCTCGCGGAGAGGCCGGTCGACTACGAACAGCTCCTCTTCGCCCACAAGGCGGCGTCCGACCGCTACGAGCCGCTCGGCGTCATCGCGGTGATCACGCCGTGGAACTTCCCGTTCGCGATCCCGATGGTGGAGGTCGCGGCCTGCCTCGCCGCCGGCAACACCGTCGTCCTCAAGCCCGCCTCGGCCACGCCCCGGACGGGACTGGCGATCGGCGAGCTCTGCCGGATGGCGGGTCTGCCGCCGGGGGTCGTCAACGTCGTCCCGGCGGCCGGCGCCGACGCCGACCGGCTGCTCGAGCACCCCGGCGTCGCGAAGATCCTCTTCACCGGCTCCGTCGAGACCGGACGGCACGTGATGCGCGAGGCCGCCGGGAACGTCACCCCGTTCGTCCTCGAGCTGGGCGGGAAGGACGCGGCCGTCGTCGCGGCCGACGCCGACCTCGAGCGGACGGCGAACGGCCTCGTCTGGGGCGCCTTCGCGAACGCCGGGCAGGCGTGCGGCTCGATCGAGCGCGTCTACGCCGTCCGGGAGGTCGCGGACGAGCTCGTCTCTCGGGTCGTCGAGAAGACGAGGCGACTCCGGCAGGGGGACCCTCTCGCGGCGGCCACGGACCTCGGGCCGATGACGACCGCCGAGCAGAGGGACCTCGTCGACGCCCACGTGCGCGAGGCCGTCGCCCAGGGGGCCCGGGCGCTCACGGGGGGCGAGCGCCCGGCCGCGAAGGGGAACTGGTTCCCGCCGACGGTGCTGGTCGACGTCCACCACGGCATGCGCGTGATGACCGAGGAGACGTTCGGGCCGGTCCTGCCGATCGCGGTCGTCGACACGCTCGACGAGGCGATCGCCCTCGCGAACGACTCGGAGTTCGCTCTCACGGCCTCCGGCTGGACGCGGTCGACGCGGACGGCGCGGAAGCTCGTCGAGGAGCTCCGCGCCGGGACGGTGACGATCAACGACCACCTCTTCTCGTTCGGGGAGCCGACGGCCTCCTGGGGGGGCCTCGGGAAGTCGGGGATCGGGCGGAGCCACGGCGTCCACGGCCTCCGGGAGCTCGTGAACGTCAAGCACGTCAGCGTCGACCTCGACTCCTCGCCGTCGGCTCCCTGGTGGTATCCGTACGACGGCGCCTTCCAGCAGTTCATGCGGAAGGCGTTCGGCGTCCTCTACGCGCGCGACGCGCGGACGAGGGTCGCCGACGGCCTCGGCCTCCTCGCGAGCGGCCGGTTCTTCGGCTACGTGAAGGTCTCCACGATCGCGTCGAACCTCGGGAAGGTCCTCTGACGGATCGCGCCGGGGCGCCGGCTCCCTAGAATCGTCCCGTGGGAGCTCCGCCCGACCTGTCCGACTATCCCGACCAGCCCGGGATCTACCTCTACCGCGACGCGAAGGGGAAGATCCTCTACGTCGGCAAGGCGCGATCGATCCGGAAGCGCCTGGCGTCGTACTTCGCGGCCGGGCCGAAGCACCCGAAGACCGAGGCGCTCCTCGCGGAGTTCGAGACGATCGACACGGTCGTCGCGAACACCGAGAGCGAGGCGCTCGCGCTCGAGAACGCGTTCATCAAGAAGCACAAGCCCCGCTACAACATCCTGCTGCGGGACGACAAGACCTACCCGTACATCAAGGTGACGACGGGGGAGGAGTGGCCGCGCGCCCACGTCACGCGCCGCGTCCTGAAGGACGGGCACAGCTACTTCGGGCCGTTCCTGCCGGCGCGCACCTGCCGCGGGGCGATGAAGATGGTGCAGCGGATGTTCCAGGTCCGCACCTGCCGCATCGAGATCGACGGCACGCTTCCGCGCCCCTGCCTCTACCACGACATGCACGCCTGCCTCGGGCCGTGCGTCGCGGGCCTGACGACGAAGGCGGCCTACGACGACGCCGTCCGGGACGTCGTCCTCTTCCTCTCGGGGCGGAACGAGGAGCTGACGCCGCGCCTCGCCGCGAAGATGGACGCCGCGGCCGAGGCGGAGCAATACGAGATGGCCGCCGCCTACCGGGACTGCCTCCGGACGGTGGAGGAGCTGGCGCAGAAGCAGCGCGTCCAGTCTCTCGCCGGGGAGGACGTCGACGTGTTCGGGGACTTCGCCGACGGCGGGAACGTCGCGGTCTCCGTCCTCCACGTCCGCGGCGGGGCGATCCTCGACTCGAGGGAGCTCTTCTGGGAGAGGCTCGGCGAGGTCGACCCGGAGGAGTTCTGGGTCGCGCTCCTCTCGCAGTACTACGACGCGACGACGTTCCTGCCGCGGGAGGTCCACCTCCCTCTCGAGGTCGCGGAGGAAGCGCTCGAGACGCTCGAGACCTGGCTGTCGGACCGGCGCGGGACGAAGGTGGCGATCCGGACCCCGAAGCGCGGCGCCGCGTTCGACCGCGTGAGGATCGCCCGGGACAACGCGCGGACGAGCCACGTGAGGCGCTTCAGGACGCTTCGGGAGGCCGGGGAGAAGGCGACGCTCGCGCTCGCGAAGGCGCTCGACCTCGATCGTCGCCCGTCCCGCATCGAGTGCTTCGACATCTCCCACTTCCAGGGGAGCGACACGTATGCGTCCTGCGTCGTCTTCGTCGACGGGGCGGCGGCGAAGGACGAGTACCGGGCGTTCCGGATCGAGCGGCCGGTGCCGGACGACTTCGCGTCGATCGCCGAGGCCGTGACCCGGCGCTACGAACGGCGGCGCGCCGAGGGCGAGCCGCTCCCCGACCTGCTCGTCATCGACGGTGGAAAGGGCCAGCTCTCGGCGGCCCTCGCGGCGCTCGACCGGGTCGGGATCGAGCTCCCCGCCGTCGGCCTCGCGAAGCGGGAGGAGGAGATCTTCGTCCCGGGCCGCTCCCTCCCCATCACGCTGCCCCGGCGGAACGCCGGCCTGAAGCTGCTCCAGCGGGCCCGGGACGAGGCCCACCGGTTCGGGCTCGGGCATCACCGGCGCGCCCGCTCCCGCCGGACGCTCCGGAGCCCGCTCCTCGCCGTCCCCGGGCTCGGTCCGGCGTCGGTGAAGAGGCTCCTCTCGGTCTTCGGGAACGGCGAGGACGTCCTCGCCGCCTCCCCGGAGGCCCTCGCCGCGGCCGCCGGAAAGGCGGTGGCCGCCCGCATCGAGCGGTTCCGCGCGTCGTCCGGCGGCGACCGCCGTTAGAATCGCCGGAACATGGACACGCCGAAGCCCGGAACCGGCTCGCTCTCGGGCGGCACGCTCGAGAAGACGGAGCTCGCCGAGGTCCTCCGGAACGCCTACGTCTCGCGCAAGCACCTGCAGGTCCTCGTCTCGCACCGCGGCGAGGAGAGGAGCTTCTGGTTCCGCAAGGGCCGGCTCGTCTCGGCGTCCTCGAACCGCGAGGCGCAGCACGTCGGCGACCTCCTTCGCACGTTCGGCCTCGCGAGCGAGTCGGTCCTCTTCTCGGCCTTCGAGCGGGCGCTCGCGGAGCCCGGCCGCGGTCTGGCGAGCGCCCTGCGCGAGGCCGGCGCCGTCGCCCCCTACGTCGCCGACGCATGCGTTCGCGCGCTCGCCGAGATGGTCCTCTACTCGACGTTCCAGTGGAGCGCCGGGACGTTCAGCGTCGTGCCACTCGAGTCGGCGCCCGACCTCCCCGTCGCCTTCGACCAGTCGACGGCGAGCCTCGTCCTCGAGGGGCTCCGCCGACGTCCGCCCGTCGCGGGGGTCCCCGCACGGGTCGATCCGCAGGCGAAGCTCGTCCTCTCGCCGGACCTCCTCCTTCGGTACCAGTGCGGCGTCGTCACGGCGGAGGAGGCGGAGGCCCTCGACGCCGTCGACGGGACGAAGAGGGCCGCCGACGTCTGCCTCGATCTCCGGGTCGTCGAGCGGCTGATGTCCGTCGGGATCGTGTCGACCGTCGACCGAAAGAAGCCGGCCGACGAGCACGCTCCGACCGGCTTCCAGAGCCTGAACCTGGAGGTGGCCGGGACGCCGCCGGGCCCGCGCCTCGCGGAGGCCCTCGAGCAGCAGTCGAGGACGGTCTGGAACGCCTACCGCCGCCTCGACTGGACGAGCGCCTACGAGCTGCTCGGGGTCGCCGAGGACGCCGCCGACCCGGACCTTCGCCGGGCGGTCCACGAACGCGCGCGGCTCTTTCATCCCGACAACGCCCTCCGGTCGACCCTCGCCGACGCCGCAGAGGCGCTCGAGGCGCTCTTCGCGAAGGTCCGGGAAGCCGACCGGTCGTTCTCGAGCCCGGCGTCGCGGCAGCAGTACGACCGGGTCCGTGCGAGCGGGGGTATGGCGGCGCCGGTGCAGTACGGCGAGCCGACCCGCGAGGTGCAGAAGCAGGTCGCCAAGGCGAACTACCAGCGGGCGCGGACCCTGATCGAGATGGAGGACTACTTCCCGGCCTACGAGATGCTCCGGCAGGCGGTCGAGTTCGACCCCGAGAGGTCGGAGTACTGGACGCTCCTCGCGAAGGTCCAGGCCCGGAACCCGAAGTGGATCCGTCAGGCCACGGAGACGCTTCGCCGGGCAACGGAGCACCTCCCCGACTCCGTCGAGGTCTGGCTGGCCTATGCCGACGCGCTCGGCGCCGAGCGGAACGAGACGGGCCGGGTCAAGGCGCTCAAGGAAGTCCTCAAGCTCGACCCGACGAACCGCAAGGCGTCGAAGGCCCTCGCGGAGATCGCGGCGACGAAGCCTCGCTGAGCGCCCCTCCCGGGCGCTATCCTCCCGCGGTGGTCGAGGCGATCGCGCACTTCGGGACGGGTCTGGGTCTCGCGGCGGGGGCGGGCCTGAACGCCTACGCCGTGCTCCTCGTCTACGGCGGGATCGCCCGCCTCTTCCCGGAGGACTTCCCGGGGGCGATCGCCCGGTTCCTCTCGGAGCCCGCGACGCTGTCGGTCCTCCTCGCGCTCTACGTCCTCGAGTTCTTCGCCGACAAGATCCCGGGCCTCGACCACGTCTGGGACATCGTCCACACGGTCGTCCGTCCGGTGGCCGGGGCCCTTCTCGCGGTCGCCGCGGTCGCCCCGGGCGCCGAGACGTCGATGACGGTCCTGGCCGGAGGGGGAGGCGGCGTGATCGCGCTCGCCGCCCACGTCGTCAAGGGCACCGTGCGTCTCACCTCCACCGCGCTGACGGCCGGCGTCGCCAACTTCGCCCTCTCCCTCGCGGAAGACGTTCTGGCGGTGCTGCAGGCGATCGTGTCGGTGTTTCTCCCGCTCGTCGCGCTCGTCCTCGCGGTGGCCGTCGGAGGGCTGTTCCTCCTCTGCGTGCCGAAACTGGCGAAAGGGGTCAACCTCTTCACCTCTCGTCGCCGGCCCCGCGCGGAGACGTGACGCCTCGCGGCGTTGGCGTATCCTCGTCGCCGACCCGGGCCGGACGGGCGATCGCCGCTCGGACGGTTCGCCGTACGAGGGGAGGAAAGTCCGGACTCCAGCGAGCAGCGTGCCGGGGAAATCCCGGTCGGGGCGACCCGAAGGAAAGTGGCACAGAGAACAGACCGCCTCGGTTCCCGCGAGGGGCCGCGGTAAGGGTGAAAAGGTGCGGTAAGAGCGCACCGCGAACCCCGGCAACGGGGTCGGCAGGCCAAACCCCACGCGGAGCAAGGCCGAATAGGGGAACGGAAGGGGGGCTCGCCCCCGCGCCGAAAGGCGACGTTTCCGGGTAGGCCGCTCGAGCCCCGCCGAGAGGCGCGGGCCCAGAGGAATGATCGCCGGCCGGAAGGCGCGAGCCGACCGGCCACAGAATCCGGCTTACAGTCCGGCCCGGGTCACTTACGTCAGATCGAAGGTGGGGGGGTGCCGGGGGGGCGCCCGAATGGCAAGCCCCCCCGGAGGGCCGTTTCGCTTCCGGCGCGCCCCCTCTCCGGCCCGTGCCGTACG
>JAGOBQ010000266.1 GCA_017999215.1 Thermoanaerobaculia bacterium | reverse complement strand
CCGCGCGTCCCCTTCGACGGGGAACGTCGAGCCGTCGGCCCGGAGGCCGGTCCATCGATGGCGACCGGTCGCGCCCGACGCGTGGTGGGCGGCGACCTGGTCGAGCGACTCCGGGGCGACGAGCTCCAGGAAGGGGCGGCCGAGGAGCGCGGACGGCTCCCAGCCGTGCATGGCGGCGATCCGGGCGTTGCACTCGAGGATCCGTCCGTCGTCGATCAGGACGACGCCCTCAGACGTCGCTTCCGCAAGGAGCCGGAAGCGCCTCTCGGCCTCCAGCCGCCGCTCCTCCGCCTCCTTGCGCTCCTGGATGTCGATCGTGTAGCCGGCCAGAAGCCGGCGCTCCCCGAGCGGGATCGGGAACTTGATCGTGGTGTAGCTCCGGCCCCCGAGCTCCTCGTCGAGCTGGAGGACCTCTCCCCGGGCGACGACTTCCTGGTCGTCGCGCGTGAACTTCGCGGCGTGCTCGGGCGGGAAGAGCTCCTCCATCGTCTTGCCCGCCATCTGCGAGCCGGGGACGCCGATCATCCGGTCGTAGTTCTCGCTCGCGACGAGGACGCGGCTCTCCGTCGCGGTGACCTCCTTCACGAAGGCGTAGATTGGCGAGTGACGGATGAACCGGGAGAGGAGCTCGCGCCCCTCCCGGACTTCCTCCTCGGCGCGGTGCCGGTCGGTGAGGTCCTGGATCGCGCCGAGCATCCGGACGACGACGCCCGCCTCGTCGCGCTCGAGGTCGCCGACGCCGTGGACCCACCGCTCCTCGCCGTCGGAGCGCCGGAGGATTCGGTAGTCGCGGTCGAATCGACGACCCCGGCCGAGGACTTCGTCGCGGAGATACGCCCCCATCTCCTCGCGGTCGGCGGGATGGACGAGGGACAGCCACCCCTCCACGTCGCGCGGAAAGGCGGGCCCGATTCCGAAGATCCGGTCGAGGACCGCCGAGCTCGTCCAGGTTCCCGTCCGGGCGTCGAGACGGTAGCTCCCGAGGCCGGCGAGCTCCTGCACCTGCCGCAGGATCCCCTCGCTTTCGGCGAGCTCGCGGACGGCCTCCTTGCGCAGCGTGTCGACGATCATCGTCGAGCGGCTCATGACGAACGCGCCGGCTCCGTCCCGCACCGCCGTCGCGCTCAGGACGACCGGGAGGAGGCTCCCGTCCCGGCAGACGAGGTCGAAGAGCAGGTCCCTTACCGAGCCCCGCTCCTTGAGCAGGGCGAAGTTCGCGCGGAACGTCTCGAGGCCCGCCGGAGTCAGGAGATCGGCGAAGCTCCTCTTGCCGACGATCTCTTCCCTCCGGTAGCCGAGCCACGCGAGCTCGGTGGCGTTGATCCGGACGAAGACCCCGTCGGGGTCGAGGCTGTGGTAGCCGCACGGGGCGTTCTCGTAGAGATCGAGGATCTCCTCGGCCGACCGCTCCCGCTCCTTCTCGTCTTCGTGCCGGCGCGTCACGTCGACGACGTGCGTCACGAGATAGAGCGGTCGCCCCTCCTCGTCGCGAAGGAGGTTCGTCGAGACGTCCGCGTGGACGACACGCCCGCCCTTCCCGACGTAGCGCTTCTGGATCCGCCCCGCGGAAGCCTCGCCCGAGGCGAGCCTCGTCACGAGCTCCTGCGAAAGCCCGACGTCGTCGGGATGCGTGAGGGCGGCCCAGCTCACCGTCCCGAGCTGCTCGGGCGTGTAGCCGAGCAGGGCGGCGAACGCCCGGTTGTAACGGAGGATGCCGCCCCGGAGCGAGGTGACCACCATCCCGATCGGCGCATTCTCGAACGCCGCGAGCGCCCAGTCGGCCGCGAGAGGGAGCGCTCCCTCCTCGGGGTCGACCGCTCCCGGTGCCTCGGACATCGCCTCGCGCCCTCCCGTCGGCTCCATTCTGGCACCGCGCCCCGACGAGAGGGCCGAGCACCGCCGACGGCACCGGCCGGGAAGGGCGGCCTCCGTCAGTCGCCGGACGCGGATCCGCGTCGTGGTGCCTTTCGGCGGGGCTTCGGCCTTTCCGCGGCGGCCTCGGGCGGCGGCGGGGCCTCCGGGGCGTCCTGGACCCGCTCGACGACGAGCGTGAGCTTCGCGAGGAGCGCCGCGAGGGCGCCGAGCGCGGCCCACAAAGGAACGAGGACGGCCCCCGCGAGCCCCACCACGAGCGGGATCTCGAGGAGCGTCACCCCCTTCGCGTTGCGGATGACGATGCGACGGACGTTCCCCTGGTGGACGAGCTCGCGGACGGTGGCCAGCAGCTTCTCGCCGGTGACCTCGAATTCCTCGACGCGGACCTTCGGAGGCTTCATGGCGTCCCTCCCTCCGAGAGGTACGGATGCCGCCGCCGGAGGGTTCGGGCGCTGCGCTCACACGATGCGGAATCCGCGCCGGATCACGCGGGGTCGGCGATATTCTTCGTCGAGCGGTTCGGGGGAGGTCTCGACATGGTGCGCACTCCGCGAGAGAAGGACGCTGCAGCGGCAGCCGGTGGCTCGGGCCGGACCGGGGCGATCCGCGCCGGCTGGCCCTACGTCCTGCTCCTCGTCCTCCTCGGCGCGGGCCTCGTGGCCGTTCACCTCGGTTTCGGAAACGCTGCGCGCCGGGACTTCCAGAAGCTCCTCTCCACGATGGCCGACCAGCAGCGGGCCGCGATCGAGGCGTACCTCGATCAGCGGATCGCGGACGCCGCCGTCTTCGCGGCTTTCCCGACCGTCCGTGCGGCCGTGGCTCCGAACGAGCCGCTGTCGGGCGAGCTGGAGGAGCATCTCGCCACGGTCCTCCAGGCGGGCCGGACGGAGTGGGGGAGCGTCGCCGTCCAGGTGCTCGACGCGGAGGGCGCCGTCCGGGCCGGATCGGGGCCGGAGCTGCCGGAGGCTGCGGCCCTCCTCGCGGGAGCGGGCGGGCGTGCGGTCGTCGTCACCCTCGCCGGAGAAGGGGCGGGTTCGCGCCTCCTGGTCTCGGCGCGCGTTCGCGCGCCGGACGGACACCTGCGCGGCTGGGTCCTCCTCGCCGACGATCCGGCGAGGTCGCTCTGGAGGATCCTTCGCCGCGAGCCGATCACGTCGCGAACGGGCGAAGCCCTCCTCGTGGCAGACGGAGGCGGCTCGCCCGTCTTCCTCTCGCCGCTGCGGGGCCTCCCCCCCGGCGTCCGGCCGGCTCCCGAGGCGCTCGCGGCTCGCGGCCTCGCCGCGCGCCGGGCGCTGGAGGGAGAGGAGAGCTTCGGGGAGTTCGTCGACTACCGCGGGGAGAAGGTCTGGGCCGCGGTCCGCCGGATCGCGCGGACGCGCTGGGGGCTCGTCGTCAAGATCGACCGGGCCGAGGCGCTCCACGGCCTCGCGTCCGGCCGGCGCTGGGCGTCCCTCGCTCTCGTCTCCCTCGCGCTCGCAGCGGCCGCGACGATCCGTGCGATCCGGACGTCGGAGCGCCTCCGGGCGGCGGCCGAGCTGCAGCGGCGGGACGAACGGCACCGCCTCGTCCTGGAGCAGGCCCGTGACGCGATCGTCTGGCACCGTCCGGGCGACGGGCGAATCCTCGAGGCGAACGGCGCGGCGACGGAGCTCTGGGGGCGCACGCGCGAGGAGCTCCTCGCGGGGAGCCTGTTCGACCTCCTGGCCGAGGAGGACGCGGCGGAAGCGCGGCTCAAGATGTCGGGGGCGCGCCGCGTCGGCGGGCTGATCCGGACCCGGGGGAGGCGACGGGACGGAAGCCTCTTCCCGGCGGACATCTCCGCCCGGGCCGTCCTCCTCGACGGGGAGGAGGTCCTCATCTCCGTCGTCCGGGACGTCTCCGCCGCGGAGGCGGCGCTCGGCCAGATCCGTTTCCTGAACCGGGTGCTCCGGACGCTCACCGCCGTCGACCAGGTCCTCGTCGAGGCCCACGACCGCGAGGTCGTCCTCCGGCGGACGTGCGAGGAGATCGTCGCCACCGGCGGCTTCCTCGCGGCGTGGTTCGGAGCCCGGGGCGAAGGGGGCCGGATCGTACCGGCGGCGTCCGCCGGGGCGTTCTCCGGCTACTTCGACGAAGTCACGATCACGGGAGACCCGGGACCCCTCGGGCGGGGACCGGTCGGGACGGCCTTCCGCGAGGGGAGGACCGTCGTCGTCGACGACTGGACGACCGACCCGATCGTGGAGCCGTGGAGGGAGGCGGCCAAGCGGAGAGGGTTCCGATCGGGAGCCTCCTGCGTGGTCCGGACCGGGGAGGAGACGATCGGCGTCCTGACCGTCTACGCGGACCGGGCCGGGGCGTTTCCGCCGGAGGCGGTCCTTCTCCTCGAGGAGCTGGCGCGGGACCTCGGCCTCGCGCTCGAGCTGATCGAAGCGGGCGAGCGACGGCTGAAGGCGGAGGAATCGCTCGCGGCGAGCGAGGCCCGCTACCGGATGCTCTTCGAGGACAACCCCGCCCCGATGTGGGTCTTCGACGTCGAGACGCTCCGCTTCCTCGCGGTGAACGAGGCCGCCGTGAACCTCTACGGCTACACGCGGGACGAGTTCCTCGGGATGACGCTCCGCGAGATCCGGCCTCCGGGGGACGCGGCCCCCCTCCAGGCGGACGTCGAAGTACCGCGGACGGGTGTGCGGTCGTCCGGGCCGTGGCGGCACCAGAGGAAGGACGGCCGGACGCTCCTCGTCGAGATCGTCACCCACGACGTCTCGTTCGAGGGGCGGGCGGCCCGGCTCGTTCTCGTCGGGGACGTGACGGAGCGCGTGCGGGCGGAGGAGAAGCTTCGCGCCTTCTTCGACTCCGGCATGGTCGGCGCGTTCCTCGCGGACGGGAACGGCCGGATCACGACGGCCAACGACGAGCTCCTTCGGATCGTGGGCCGCACGCGCGCCGACGCGGAGGCGGGCGCGCTCTCCTGGCAGGGCCTGACGCCGCCGGAGTGGCTCGAGGTCGACGTGGCGCGGGCCGCGGAGGCCCGGGAGCGGGGCGTCTGCACCCCCTACGAGAAGGAGTACCTCCGGAAGGACGGCAGCCGCGTTCCCGTCCTCGTCGGCTTCGCGCTCGTCGGCGAGAGCCGCGAGGAGTCGGTCGCGTTCGTCCTCGACCTGACGGAGCGGAAGGCGACGGAGGAGGAGGTCCGCCGCCTGAACGCCGAGCTCGAGGCGCGCGTCGAGCGGCGAACCGAGGAGCTCGTCGCAAAGTCCCGGGAGCTGGAGAGCTTCGCCTATTCGGTCTCCCACGACCTTCGGGCGCCGCTCCGGGCGATCGACGGCTTCACGCGGATGATCGAGGAGGACCACGCCGCGAGCCTCGAAGCGGAGGGACGGCGGCTCCTCGGGGTGGTCCGGGAGGCCGCGCGGCGGATGGGGCGCCTCATCGACGACCTCCTCGCGTTCTCCCGCGCCGGTCGACAGGACCTGAAGCGGACGCGGGTCGACGTCGGGGAGCTCGTCCGGAGCGTCGTTTCGGAGGTCCTCCCCGAGGACGACAGACAGAGGACCGACGTCTCGATCGGCGACCTGCCGGACGTCGCGGCGGACGCGGCCCTCCTCCGGCAGGTCTTCGTGAACCTCCTGTCGAACGCGGTCAAGTTCAGCGCGACCCGACCCAGGAGGTCGATCGTGGTCACGGGGCGTCGCGAGGACGGCCGGGTGGTCTACGATGTCGAGGACAACGGGGTCGGATTCGACATGGCGTACGCAGGGAAGCTCTTCGGCGTCTTCCAGCGCCTCCACGGGCGGGAGTTCGAGGGCACGGGGGTGGGGCTCGCCCTCGCGGAGCGGATCGTCTCGCGACACGGCGGAACGATCTCGGCCTGGGGGGAGCTGGACCGCGGAGCGCGATTCACGGTGTCGATCCCCGAGGCAGGAGGAGAGGAATGACGGTGCAGCCAGCCCCGGACGTCCTGGTCGTCGAGGACAACCCCGACGACGTCGAGCTGACCCTCCGAGCCCTGAAGCGGATGCACCTGACGAATCCCGTTCGCGTCGCCCGCGACGGGGTGGAGGCGCTCGAGATCCTCCTCGGCGACGGGACCTCCCGGCCGCCGCTCCCCCGGGTCGTCCTCCTCGACCTGAAGCTCCCGCGCGTGGGAGGCCTCGAGGTCCTCGCCCGGCTCCGCGAGGAGGAGCGGACCCGGACGCTCCCGGTCGTGGTCCTGACCTCCTCGCGGGAGGAGCCGGACGTGAGGAAGGCCTACGCGCTCGGCGTCAACAGCTACGTCGTCAAGCCGGTCGAGTTCGAGAAGTTCGTCGACGCCGTCGGGAAGGTGGGGCAGTACTGGCTCCTCCTCAACC
>JAGOBQ010000014.1 GCA_017999215.1 Thermoanaerobaculia bacterium | reverse complement strand
CGTGCGAGCTCGCCGCGACGCTCGAGGGCCTGGCGAACCAGCCAGCCCAGACTCTCCGAGGGCGAGCCCGCGGGAGCGTCCTCGTGCGGGACCCGAGCTTCGGCCTCACGTTCAACCACCCGGACGTCATCCGAGACGGGGAGGAGTACGAGCTGCGCGTGAGCGTGGCGAACACCTCGACCGTCCTCGCCAACGACGTCACGATCGCGATCGACGCCGCGTCGCTCACGGGCGCCGAGGCCGTGGGCGTGCCGGCCGGTACCGACCCTGCCGCGCTTCTCGGCGACATCCCTCCGGGCGAGTCGCGGCTCGCGAAGTTCGCTCTGAAGGCGAAACTCACAGGGCGCGTCGTCGCGTCGGCGTTCACGTCCGATGGGTCTGTCGTCGGGAGCCTCCGGCTCCGGACCGGCGTGACGAACGACGGCGTCCCGCTCTCACCCGACTCGTTCATCTTCCCTCGCGTCATCTCGGTCCTTCCACCTGAGGTCGTCGATCCCGCCACGTCCCTCATCGGCATCGCGCACGGTCTGGCGACGATGGACCCGACGGCTCCGGGCGTCGGTTGCGGCCTGCTCGGGGACGACTGCGCTCCGCCGTTCGCCGATGGCGTGGTGCAGGACCGTGTCTATGACCTCGTCGCCGCGGGCCGGCGTGCCAGCCTGGGCGAGCCCATCGCGGCAGCCGTGGCCGACCTGGCGTTCACCTGGCTCGGCTCGGCTGTGCCGTCATCGGGATTCGACGGGGTTCGACGTTCGAACGTGCACGGCCGCGATTTCGAGGCGGGCGTCGGCGCAGTCCTCAGCGCACACGCTGAAGAGGCCGGGACTGCCGGCCTGGAGCGGACGCTCCTCGACGCCGCCGTAGCGACCAAGGCACCGACGAACCCCCTCGCCGGCCCGACCTGGGCCCTCCTCGAGGAGGGCGGGTCGGCAGATCCTGCGGGCCGGCTCTACATAGGCGACCCGGCCGCCGGCACGCTGTCGGGTCTTCGGCCCGGAGAGCCGGGCTACGTTCGGGAGGCGGCATACACGAGCCTCCACGGGATCGGGGGACCGGTCGGCGGGGAGCTGGCCATCGCGGCGCGGCCTCCGGACGCTGGCGTCGTCTTCGGCATCGAGGGGAAGCGAGCCGGCACGGTGGCGCTCACGGTCTTCTTTGCGGACGGCGCCGGGGGCTTTCGGCGAGCGCGGATCGCGGGGATCGTGACGTCGCCGGGATCGGTGACGAACGTCCATGTGGTCTCGGGCGCGACCTGGCTCCAAGCCGTCTCGGCGACCGACGGTCTGCGGAACGCCGACGCGGTGGCCGTCGAGCCGAGCCCGTTCGGCCCGTACGCCGCCATTCAGGACGTCGCGGCGAACCCGCTCGGGAAGGCCGTGTCGCTCGTCTTCAACCGCCCGCTTCGAGAGTCGGAGGCCGCGCAGGTCCAGCGCTGGGCGCTCCCCGCGCCGCGACCGGACGGAGGATCGTACGAGCGAGCGGTTGGCGGCGCGTTTCCACAGGGTTCGGACCCGCGCCACCTGGTTCTCGTGTCGGAGACGGTCATCAGTCCGTTCCGGCCTGGCGAGGCCGTCGGGACGGAGATCCCTGCCCTCGACGGAAACGTCTGGCGCGGGGCGCTCCCGATCATCCCCCGGATCGTCCAGCCCGGCGGAACGGTGGCCGGGCGTGTCATCGGCCCGGACGGTACGCCGCTCCCGAACGCGCCCGTGCGTCTCTCGGAGTCGGCCACGGACGACCTCACCGGCGAGGTCTTCTCGGCGACGACATCCGTCACGAGGACCGACGCGACCGGGGCGTTCTATTTCGACTACGTCCGCAAGCAGGACGGAAAACCGTTCCGGCTGGATTCGTTCGACGCGATCACGGGCTCGAAGGGCTACGCGGTCGGATCCGTGCGGACGCAGGGCCAGACCGTACAGGTGGACGTCGTCCTCCAGGGACGCGGAACCGTCAAGGGGACCGTCGTCGACGGGACCGGGGCCGCCCTCGAGGGGGTGATCGTCCGGTGCGCGAGCGACAACGACCCGGGCTTCCGCACGGCGCAGATCTCGGGCTCCGACGGCGGCTTCACGTTCACGTCGGTCCCGGTGGGAGCCGTCCGTCTGCAGGCGGAAGACCCGACGACGAACCGGACGGCCTACGCCACCGTCGGCCTCTCCGCCCCGGGCGGAGTTGCCGAGCGGCAGCTCGTCATCGCGCAGCTCCCGAGAACGTCGCTTCGCGGAGTCGTCCGGCATGGGCGGGACGGATCGCCGTACGCGGGGGTCCATGTCGCCGGCTACGGTCAGCTCGGCGAGTACTTCGGTGCGCGGCAAACCGACGCGGCCGGGAGCTTCACGTTCGACTCTGCTCCGGCCGGGAACGTCCGTCTCGAGGTCTTCGACATCTACATATCGAAGAGCCCCATCCTCATCCAGACGGTCACCCTCGTCGCGGACCAGCCGGCCGAGGTGACGCTGACCGTCGAAGAGGCCGAAACCCGTTTCGGCGCCGTCGCGGGCACCGTGAGGAAGGTCCTGGACGGGACCCCGGCCCCGGCGCCCGGCATCGTCGTCTTCGTACAGTCCACGGGGCATCGAACGACCACTGCCGCGGACGGGACGTACCGTATCGAGGACGTCCCGATCGGGGCTCAGACCCTCACGGCCCTCGACCCTGCAACCGGGCGGTCGGTTTCGGGTAGCGCCTCGATCCAGCACGAGCTGACCTCACCCCTCGACCTGCAGTTCGCGGACACTGCGCTCGGCCGCGTCATCGGGACTGTGCTCGACCAGCAGGGCAGGCCGAAGGGCGGTGTCGTCGTCGAGATCGTCGAGGAAGGACCTCCGGTGACCGTCCCGTTCCGGACGACCACCGCCGCCGACGGGAGCTTCACGCTCCTGAACGTCCCGCCCGGCACGTATCGTATGCAGGCGACGTTCGGGGAGCCTCGCGGGGGCCGGACTCTTCGCAACGCCGGTGCGGCGACCGTGACGGTCCCCGGGCCGGGAGCCGCGGGTCAGATCGCGATTCAGCTCCGCGGCTGGGTCACGGTGAGCGGCCGGGTGGTCGCACGCGTTCGGGACCGCAACGGTGAACTCCACGACAACCCGGTATTCGCGCCGGTAGCGCTCCACTCCGCAAGGTTCTCCGATGGAACGTCGAACCCGGACCCGGAGGCAGGACCGATCTACAGGGACGGCCCGAGCCTGTATGCGACGGTCAACACGAACCCGGAGACGGGGGAGTTCCAGTTCGACGACGTCCGGGGCGGCCCGATCCGGGTCGTCGCGAAGAACCCGTTCTACGGGGAGCGGGAGTACGATTTCGGATTCGTCCAGGGCGATGCGGCGCGCGGGCCCGTGGACGTCGTGTTCGACGGGAACCTCGGCGTCGTCGACGGGTACCTCTTCAACGCCGACGGGAGCCCGATCGTGGGGGGCCACCTCACGCTCACGGGGGCCGGTCCCTTCGACGTGATCGAGGCGACGACCCGTCCGGCCGGCCCGTCGAACGGCGCCGGCTACTTCGTCTTCCCGCTCGTTCCGTTCTCGCCGCGGATCCACGTCCGCTACTCCGAGGAGCGCGACGGCGTGCCGCGCTTCGCCGACGCCAACGTCTCTCTCTCGGCGGGGGCGCCGACGGCGCGGGTGACCCTGCGTGCGCTCGGCGTCGGGTCCGTTACCGTCCGCGTCGTCCAGCCCGCCGGGGACGACCTCGTTCCCGTAGCCGGAGCGCAGGTGCGCGTCGACGAGACGGAGGTAGAGCGCCGGTCGACGACTCGGACGACGGACGCCGACGGCGTCGCGACCTTTACAAACGTGACAGAGGGTCGGATCGCCGTCCTCGCGCGCTCGGGCCTCTTTGGGGGCCGCGCAGCCGTCTTCGGCTCGGGAGAGGGCTTCTCGGTGGACGCTGTCGTCAAGCTGACGGGCACGGCGCAGGTCTCCGGCGTCGTCCGGAGTCCCGTGGACGGATCGCCCGTGGCGAACGTCAACGTGCTTCTCGTCTCGCTCGGAGGCGGAGGGCTCGGGAGCGGGCCGCTCGCCGCGATGACGACGGATCCGGACGGGAGCTTCGACTTCGAGGACGTTCCCGCCGTTCCCGGCGCGCTTTACCGCGCCGATGCCGAGGATTCGGGCACGCTCCGGCGCGGGCACTCGGCGACCCTCGCACTCGCTCCGGGCGATGCGAAGCAGGCGGACGTCACACTCAACGCCCTTGGCGCGGTGACGGGGCGCCTGACGACCTTTGACGGGGCGACGGAACTGGCGGGAGCCGAGGTCTCCGTCGTGTCCTTCGAATCGGTCCCGGGGTCGGAGCACCCGCGAGTGACGTCGCTCATTGCCACGACCGACGCCGACGGCGTCTACCGGGTTGACGGCGTGCCAGCGGGCTCGATCTCCGTCCGCGCGCACGACGAGATCACCGGCCTCTCGGCCGTCGGATCCGGGACTCTGGTCTCCGAGGGTCAGGTCGTCCGGATCGACTTGAGGGCGACCCCGACGGGGACTGTCGGGGGAATCGTCCGCCGGGCAGACGGAACGCCCCTCGACGAGTTCTCTGCCGTTCCGACCGTGTCCATCTCCTCCCACGGTCTGAACCGGTTCGTTACGGCGAGGTCGTACGAGTTCACGGGCATCCCATCTACTCACGAGTTCGTCCTCGCGGCCCGCGAGCCGGCGAGCCCGTTCCACGAGGCGACCGCGAGAGGCACCGTCGGCGCCGGTCAGGCGCAGACGGTCGACCTGCGGTACGGGCCGATCGGGTCGGTCCGCGTCCATGTACGTAGGCCGGACCCGGCGGCGCCCGGCTCCTTCGTTCCGGCGGTCGGTCTCGTCTCGATCTATCAGGGCGGACCGTACGCGCACCGCTTCCCCTCGAACGCATCGTTCCGGACGGACGCCCAGGGCGAGCTGACAATCGTCAACGTCGGCGGCGGGTTCGGGCTGTCGGTCCGCGCCGTCGAGGACGGCACGGGCGCCGGCGGCTCCGCCACCGTCCCTGACCTCATGTTCGATGGCCAGCAGGCGGAGGTAACGGTCGTCGTCGAGCCGCGAGGCATCGTGCGCGGTCGCGTGCTTCTCCCGGACGGCGTCAACCCGGCCTCCGGAGTCCCGGTCCGCCTCTACATCGCGGGATGGCTGATCTCGCCCTTCTCCCCGCCGCCCGCGACGGTTTCGGTGATCGCCGGCCCCGACGGCCGGTTCGAGCTTCCGGACGTACCGCTCCAGAGCTACTTCGTCATCGCCGAGGCGACGGAGCCCCCGTCGAAGGTCTACGTCGAGGGCAGCATCAGCCGGAGCGATCTGGTCGCGGATCTGGGCGACCTCGTCCTCGACGACGCCCCGCCGGCGCTCGTCTCCGTCGAGCCTCCCGAAGGGACGGCGGAGCTCGGCCTGACCCCGACGATCCGCTTCACCTTCTCCGAGCCGCTCTGGCCGTACGGCGACAGCGGACTCTGGAACCTCGTTCGGGTCACAGCACCGACGGGAGACCTCTCGACGGGGTTCCGGGCATCACTGGACGCCACGGGCCAGGTCCTCACGGTCCAGCCGAGGTACCCGTTGCCGGGCGCCACCCTCTACGAGGTCCGGGTCTCGGGGAACCTCCGCGACCGCAACACCCTGGCGGCCGGCGTCGACGCCGTCACCCGGTTCACGACGGCCGATCTGACGAACCCCGTCGTCCTCCAGACGACCCCGGTCGCCGATCAGATCCAGGTCTCCGTCCTCGTCAACCCGTCGGTCGTCCTCTCGAAGGCGATCGACCCGGCGACGGTCGTTGCCGGCACCCACCTGAACCGGCTCGACGCGGCGGGCTCCTCCGTCGCGATCTCTCCGGCTCTCCTGGCCGACGGCCGGACCATCGTCCTCAACCCCGATGCGAACCTCGAAGCCGAGGCAGAGTACGAGATCGTCGTCGACGCTCTGAAGGACATCGCTGGGAACCCGCTCCTCGCCATCACCCGGGTCCGCTTCTTCACGCGGGACGACGCCGCCCCGCTCCTCGCCTTCGATCCGCCCGACACGCCGGAGCCGATCGAGGGAACGACCCGCTCTTACACCGTCCGCTTCGACGACGATGACGTCGAGACGGCCACTCTCTACCTCATCGCGCCGACGGGCGAGATCTGGAACGCCACGAACGGCGTCGTCGAACCGGAGCGGGACGCCCGCTCCATCACCTGGTCCGTCCGGCTGCCTCGCGTCGCCGAGGCGGGCGGGACGGCGATCCGCTGTCGCGCCTTCGCGGCTGACTTCGGCGGCAACTCCTCCGCCCCCGTCGACCTTCCGCTGACGCTCCAGGTCGATTCGGTTCCCGTCCTGGTCTCCGCCGAGGTATCCACCGCCACCGTGCGTATCGGCGCGACCTTCACGGTCACCGTCTCGGCGACCGACGACCTCTCTCTCTCCGCGATCGATGCGGCTCCGTCCGCGGGGATCGAGCAGGTGTCGACCGAGGTGACCTCCTCGTCTCCGACGAGCCGGACCGAGCTCCGCACCTACCGGGTGCGCCTCGACGCCGCGCCCGGCGCGGCGAGCGTCTCCTTCGTCGCCCGCGACTCGCGCGGGCAGCTCTCGCCCGCGACGTCCGTCTCCGTGACGGTTCAGCCGGACGACGCGCCCGTCGTCTCGATCCTCTCACCGGCGTCCGGCTCGAGCGTCCTCTCCGGCGCGAGCCTGCCGGTCACCTACTCCGCCACGGACGACCTCGGGGTCGCTTCCCTCGTCGTTCGGCTCGGCGAATCGAACGTCGACGTGCCGAGCCCCGCTGCGACCGGCACGGTGAACGTCCGCGTGCCCGTCGTGACGACGGTCGGGGCTCACGACCTGACCGTGACCGCCACCGACTCGACGGGGCACGCCGTTTCGGCCACGGTTTCGTTGACGGTGCGGCCGGACGAGCCGCCGTCCGTCTTGATCAGCGCGCCGCCCGCGGGGGCAACCTTCGTCAGCGGAGTGGCCGTCCCGGTCACCTACACGGTCTCCGACGACGTTGGGGTCGTCACGCTCCTCCTCCGTCTCGGAGACTCGCAGGTGCCGATCTCGAACCCCTCGGGCACGGGGACGGCGACCCTCGTCGCTCCCGTCGTAGCAGCCGCCCAGAGCCTTTCTCTTACGGCCAGGGCGACCGACGCGTCCGGACACGTCGCCGACACGAGCGTCGCCGTTACCGTGAAGCCGGACGATCCGCCCGCGGTCGCGATTCTCTCGCCCGCGGATGGAACGAGCGTCCTCTCCGGTGCGACGGTCCCAGTCGCCTACAGCGTTTCCGACGACGTCGCTGTCGCCTCGCTCGAACTGAAGCTGGGCTCGTCGAGCGTCATGCTCGTGCGCCCGCCCGCGATCGGGACGACGAACCTGACCGCACCGGTCGTGGCGGCCGTGGAGCCGGTCGTCCTCTCGGCGACGGCCACGGACTCGGCGGGGCACGTCGTCCCGACGAGCGTCACGCTCTCCGTCCGTCCCGACGAGCCGCCGACGTTCACGGTCACGGCGCCGACGGAGGGGCTGCACGTCAAGAGCGGGGCGTCGCTCCTCGTGAGCGGATCGCTCGCGGACGACAACGGCCGCGCGACGCTCACGGCCACCCTCGGGCCCGCCAGCCGTTCCGTCGCGTCCGTCGGTCCGTTCTCGTTCACCGTTCCCGTTCCCGTCGTCGCCGTTCCGACGACCATGACCCTCGCCCTGCGCGCGCAGGACTTCACCGGGCACACGGCGACGCCCGTGGACCTCGGCCTCGTCGTCGAGCCGGACACGGTCTCGCCGACGGTCGTCGTCAGCAGCCCGGCTCCGGGCAGCTCGGTCGTCGGCGGCAAGGCGTTCGCGCTCGTCGCCACGGCGAGCGACGACGTCGCCGTCACCGGCTTCCGCTACCGCGTCGACCAGGGGTCCTTCGTCCCGGTCTCCGGGCGGGTCATCTCGGTGCAGGTCCCGACCGGGACCGTCTCCGTTCCGACCCCGATGACGATCGAGGTCGAGGCCGAGGACGGAGCGGGACACGTCACCCGGTCGACGGTCGCCGTGACCGTCGTCCCGAACCAGCCGCCGACGCTGAGCATCACCCGGCCCGTCGCCGGCACCCGGATCACCGCCGGAGCGACGTTCGCCGTAGAAGGGATGTCGGTCGACGACTCAGGGATCCCGACCACGACCGTCACGTTCGACGGCCAGACGAGGGCGGCGACCTCCAACGGCTTCTCCGTCACGTTCACAGCGCCGTCCGTCTCGGTGGAGACGACGTTCACGCTGTCGGCGACGGCACGCGACCCCGAGGGGAACGAGACTCCCGCTGTCTCGCGCTCGCTGACGGTCGTCCCCGACGTCGGCGGGACGCCGACCGTGCAGCTGACGGCCCCGGCGCCGGGTGTCCTCCTCGTCGGCGAGACCGCAGCGATCTCGATTACCTTTGCCGACAACGTCGGCCTCTCCTTCGGCTCCGCCGAGGTCACGGGGCCGTTCACGTCGGGCCCTAGGACCTGGTCCCTCTCCGGCACCTCCTCGGTCCAGAGCGTCGAGATCGCGCCGGCGGATCGGCCGTTCGGCGAGAAGGCGCGCGTCGTGGCGAAGAACGTCGACCTCGGCGGTCGCGTCGCGAACCTCGACGTCTCTATGCCGGTCGCCTATCACCGCCTCGAGCTGCCGCTACCCTCCGGGGCGCTCGCCGAAGGCAGCACCCTCACCGCCGTCTTCCGGATCGGGGCCGCGGGACGCCAGCGGGCCTTCGCGCTCCGGCTCGAGATCGGCACGGTCTCGGGACAGACCTTCTCGGTCCTCTCGTGCGTCCAGAAGGCGGCTCCGCTCTCCGAGCTCGAGACGCTGGCCGTCCGCGTTCCGGTCGGACGGACCGGGCTCCGCGTCCGGTCGGTCCTCGTCGAGACGACGGGCGCCCTGGCCCCGGCGGCGAGCGCCGACGGGTCCGCCGTGCTCCTCGATCCTCTCGCGACCTCGGGCGACACGGCGGCGCCGACCGTCGTGATCATGAACCCCGCCGAAGGGCTCTCCGTCCTGAGCGGAGACCTCGTCCAGACGAGCGTGACGGCCGCGGACGACACGGGCGTCGAGCGGATCGACGTCTCGTTCGGCGGCATCACGAAGACGTGCACGGCGGCGGCCTGCGAGCTCACCTTCTTCGCTCCGGTCGTCGCGACGGCCGGGACGCAGACTCTCTCGGCGACGGCACGCGACGGGGCGGGGAAATCGACAACGACGAGCGTGGCCGTGACCGTCTCGCCGCGCTCCTCCGGGACGACGGCCCCGCCGGAGCCGGGCGAGCTCGTCGCCGGCGACGGCAGGGCCCCTGCCGTCCGGTTCCTGACGCCGTACGTCTCCCCGTTCCCGGTCGCTCCGGACGCACCGTTCCGGCCCGCCGTCGAGGCGGAGGACGCCGACGGGATCGACCGGGTCGAGCTCTTCCTCGGCGAGGGCGACGTGCCCTGCCTCGTCGTTCGTCCGGACCTTCCCAACCAGGACGCGTGCCTCGTCCCCGACGCGGCCGCCGGCTCCACGCTCCGGCTTCGGGCCGTCGCGTTCGACCGGTCGGGCGACCGGAGCGAGGTCGAGGCGGAGCTCGTCGTCACCCCGGGCGTCCGGCTCCGCGAGGACGGACCTCTTCCGGCGGGGCTCGATCTCACGGGCGAGACGGTCTACGTGGAGGCGGCGACGCTTCTCGATCGCCCGCTGGAGGCGGGCACCGTCGTCGTGCGCGACGGCGGCCGGATCGTCGCCGCGCCGGAGGCTCCCGTCGTCCTGCGGGCGAGCCGGGACGTCTTCCTCGACACCGGCGGGGTCGTCTCCGCTTCCGGCGCCGGGCCCGCGCCGTCGCCGACCGAACCGTCCTTCGACACTCTCGCCGGGGAAGGGGGCGCGCATGGCGGCGACGCCGGCACGCGTCTCGCCTTCGGCTCCTTCGAGCGGCCGGACGAGCCGGGCGCCCCGGGCGGCGAAAGCCGGGACCGCCGCCTCCGCGGCTCGCGGGGCGGTGGCGTCGTCTCGATCCGGGCGGATCGCGTCGTCCTCGCCGGCCGAATCGAGGCCGACGGCGAGCCGCAGCAGCCCGGCTCCTCCGGGATCGGCGGAGGCGGCTCGATCCGGGTCGAAGCCGCGAGCGGCATCTTCGCGACCCGCGGAGAGGCCGACTCCGACGTCTACGGTCTCCTCTCCGCGGCGGGTGGCCCCGTCGGAGCCCGATCCGCGGTCGAGTCGCTCGGCGCCGGCGGCCGCATCGCCCTCGTGGCGCCGGTCGTCGAGCCGGTGGCCGTCGACGTCGCCGGCTCGGAAGGCCGGGACGGCGTCGGCTCCGCCGGAACCGTCTTCGTCCGCGACGCCGCGCGCCCGAACGGACGTCTCCTGATCCGGGGCGGCCTCGCGGCCGAGGCGGACGGTCCTCCCGACGCGCGGACCGTCCTCCCGACGCACGTCCCGTCCGTCGAATGCGGCTCCGCCCGGGCCGCCGGCGACGAGCGCCCCCTCGCCGGGTCGCCCGCAGCCGCGCCCTGCGGGGTCGTCGTCCTGGACGGCCTCTCGGTCGAGGGCGGCGCGCGCGCCGTCTTCCGCGACCGACTCGAAATCCCACGCGACCTCATCTCCGTCGACGCCCACTCGAGCCTGGAGCAGCCGTGAAACCCACTCGTCTCGTCGTCCTCGCCCTCCTCGGACTCCTCGTCGCCGTCCCCCCGGCGGCGGCGCAGCAGGATCCCTTCGCGATCCCGCAGGCCCTCTCCGGCCAGGCGGTCTTCTCCGCCCAGGCGCTCACGGTCAACGGCGGCGCCGTCGTCGACTCGAGCGGCGTCGCCGGCGGCTCCGGCGCCGGCTCGGAGGGGCACGTCGTCTCGAACTCCGACATCACCCTCAACGGCAAGTCGAAGGTGAAGGGGAGCGCCTGGTACGGACCGGGGAAGAAGATCGTCCTGAACGGAGGCTCCACGGTCTCCGGCACGACGGCGGCGCTCGCCGCGGCGCGGGACGCGGCGCCGATCGCGCTTTCAGGCCTCGCGGCGACGCTCGCGGCCTCGAACGACAACGCCCTCATCGGGAAGACGAGCCGGAACCGGAGCCCGCTCCAGGGCTCGGGCGGGACGGACTTCGTCCTGAACGGAAACGAGACGATCACGATCCCGGCGGGGACCTTCTACTTCACGACGATCACGATCAACGGCTCCTCGAAGCTGAGCTTCTCCGGCCTCACGCGGATCCTCTGCACCGGGCCCGTGACGGTGAACGGCACCTCGACGGTTCACCAGAACGGCAATCCCTGGCTCCTGCGGCTCTGGGTCTCCGGGGCGCAGGTCACGCTCAACGGCAACAGCACCCTGAACGGCTTCGTCTACTCCCCGTCGGCCGCGGCGACCGTCGACGGCGGCGGGATCCTCACGGGCGGCCTCTTCGCCCAGAAGGTCACCGTCAACGGGGGAGGGCGCGTCACGCGTTCCTTCGACGACACGTCCGCCCTCGCGGCGACCGTGACGAACGCGGGCCAGCCGATCGCGAACGGCGCCGTCTTCCGCGCCGACGTCGCGCCCGTCGTCACCGTCACGGGCGGCGTCCCGCCGCTCGCGACGCGGGTCACGCTCGACGGCGCCCCGTTCGTGTCGGGCACCACCGTCTCCGCCGAAGGCGTCCACCGCCTCGTCGTCGTCTCGGACGACCTCGCGGGCCGGCACCTGGAGCTGGCCGTCGGCTTCGTCATCGACAGGGCGGGGCCGTCGCTCGCGATCGTCCGCCCCGCGAACGGGGAGGTCGTCGGGACGTCTCCGGTCGACGTGACCGGGACTTCTGGCGACGCGACCTCCGTCTCGGTGAACGGTGTCGCCGGCACCGTCGCCGGCGGCTCGTTCGTCGTTCGCGGCGTTCCGCTCGCCGAAGGGACGAACACGCTCGTCGCGGCCGGCGCCGACGCCGCCGGGAACGCGGGCTCCGCGACCTCCGTCGTCGTCCTCGACACGGGGGCCCCAGTACTGACCGTCGCCTCTCCGGCGGACGGGCTCCTGACGAAGGCCGAGACGGCCCTCCTCCAGGGCGCCGTCTCCGACCCGCACCTCACCTCCCTCACGGTGAACGGGCTGCCGATCGCCGTTCCGCCGGGCGGCGGACCCTTCTCGCGGGAGGTCCCGCTCGTCGAGGGCGCGAACGCGCTGACGGTGGAGGCGCGCGACGTCGTAGGGCACGTCGCGAGCCGCTCCCTCACCGTCCGGAGGGACGGCGTGGCGCCCGAGATTCGGATCGAGGAGGGGAGCCTCCCCCTCGAGGCCGGGCGCGCGTACAACAGGGACCTCACGATTCGCGTCACCGTCGTCGAGGCGAACCCCGGCACCCTCGAGGTGACGCTCGACGGCGCGACCTTCGTGTCCGGGGCGACCGTCTCGGCCGAAGGGGCGCACACGCTCAGCGCGACGGCCGTCGACGGCGCGGGCAACAGCGCCTCGAAGACCGTCTCGTTCTCGATCGACAAGACGGCTCCGTCGCTCTCGATCACGACGCCGACACCGGGCTCGACGATCCTCGATCTCCCCCGGACGCTCGCAGGGACGGCCGGCGACGCGGTCACGGTCGACGTCGACGGCACCGTCGTCGCGCCGGCGGGAGGGTCCTTCTCGATCCCGGCCTTTCCGTTTGCCGAGGGACCCGTCACGGTCTCGGCGACGGGCACCGACGCCGCCGGGAACTCCGGAACGGCGACGGCGACCTACCTCGTCGACACGCTGCCGCCCCAGGTGACGATCGCGAGCCCGCTCGAGGGGGCGCGGCTCGGAGCGGCCCCGATCTTCGTCTCGGGCGTCGCCTCCGACGCGAACCTCCTCGAGGTCAGGGTCAACGGCCAGGCGGCGAGCCTGGGCGCCGACGGCAGCTTCCAGGCCGGGCCGTTCCGCCCCGCGGACGGGCCGGTGACTTTCACGGCGGTCGCGACGGACCGCGCCTCCCGATCCGGCACGGCGGAGCGCTCCGTCCTCGTCGACACGACACCGCCCGAGATCACGATCCGGAATGCGTCGACCTCGGCGCCGATCCTCCCGGGCCAGCTCTTCAACACGCCGGTGACGCTTGCCGTGAGCGTGACGGACGCCACGACGCCGGCCCAGACGACGCACACCGTGACCGTCGACGGGACGCCTTACGGCGGCGGGCCGGTCTCGGGCGAGGGGAGCCACCTCGTCGAGGTCGTCGCCACGGACGGCGCCGGCAACACGGCGACGGCCTCCGTCGGCTTCGTCGTCGACACGATCCGGCCTGTCTTCTCCGCGCTCCTCCCGGAGCACGGGAGCGTCGGCCGGACGACGCCGATCGCCGTGTCGGGCCGGGTCAGCGCCGACACCGAGAGCGTCACCGTCTCGGGCCAGCCGGCGACGTGCGCGGGCGGAGCCTTCTCCCTGGCCGGCGTCTCGCTCTCGGAGGGACCGAACGACCTCCTCCTCGTCGCCACGGACCGTGCGGGGAACGAGGAGAGGACGACGCTCCGGGTCGTCCTCGACACGACGAACCCGTCCCTGACGATCGCGTCCCCTGCGGAAGGGGCGCTCCTCGGGTCGCTCTCCGTCACCGTGACGGGCGCCGCGACCGACGCGAACCTGGAGTCCGTCACCGTGGAAGGCGGCGCCGCCGCGCTCCAGCCGGACGGCTCCTTCTCGCGCGCGGGCGTCACGCTCGTCGAGGGCCCGGGCACGCTCACCGCCACGGCGAGGGACCGGGCGGGCAACACGGCGACGACGAGCGTCCACGTCGTGGCCGACTCCCTGCCCCCCACCGTCCGGATCACGGCGCCGGGCCCCGGGGCCGTCCTCGGCCAGAGCCCCGCCGCCGTCAGCGGTTCGGCGACGGACGCGCACCTCGGGAGCGTGACCGTGAACGGGGTCGCCGCGAATGTCGACGACGCCGGCCGCTTCACGGCTTCAGTCCCGCTCACCGAGGGGAGCAACACCCTCACGGCGACCGCGAGCGACACGCTCGGACGGACGGCCCAGGCGTCCGTCGTCGTCTCCCTCGACACCGCCGCCCCGAACGTGACGATCACGTCTCCGACCGACGGCGCGCGCTTCCGGACGACGCCGCAGACGGTCCGTGGGACGGTCGACTCGGACCTCAACCTGGAGGGCGTCACCGTCAACGGAGTCGCCGCGACGATGAACGGGACGTCGTTCGAGGCGAGCGTCCCCCTCATCGAGGGGACGAACGCGCTGACGGCCCGCGCCCGGAAGACGACCGGGAAGGAGGGGACGGCCCGGATCGACGTCGTCTTCGACACGACGGCCCCGACGCTCGCCGCCTCCGCCCCCGCCGACGGCCAGTCGGGCGTCGGCCTCTCGCCGGTCCTCCGCCTCACGTTCTCCGAGGCGCTCGACGCCTCCACGGTCGTTTCCTCCGCGTTCGTCCTGTCGGCGCCGGGGGCGTCGGCCCCGTCGCTCGCGGCAACGCTCGGCGGCGCCGGCTCGAACGTCGTCACCCTCGTACCGGCCGCGCCCCTCGCCGAGGCGACGGAGTTCACGCTCTCGGTCGCAGCCTCGGTCGCGGACCTCGCCGGGAACGGCCTCGCGGCCCCGCTCACGGTCCGCTTCACGACCGTCGATCAGACGCCGCCGCCGGCGCCCGTGCTTGACGCCGTCCCGGAGCTTCTCTGCGCCGCGAGCGTCGTCGTCTCGGGCTCGTCCGAAGCGGAAGCGATCCTCGCCGTCTCGGGTGGCGCCGCCGGAGCGCAGGGCGTCGCCGGACCGGACGGACGCTTCAGCGTCACGGTCCCTCTCGCGCCGGCCGCGACGCAGACCCTCTCCGTGACGGCTCGCGACGCCTCTGGGAACGTCTCCCCGGCCGCCTCGGTCGTCCTCACGGTCGACTGCGAGCCGCCCCATGTCGTGGACGTAACACTGTCGCCTGCGGGTCTCGTCGTCGTGCTCGACGAGCCGCTCCGGTCGGCCTCGGTCGTGGCGGGGGAGACCGTCCGTCTCGATTCACCCGGCGGAACTCCGGTCGCCGCCGCCGTCGCCCTCTCGGGCGGCGACGCGACGCTCACGGTCACGGCGGGAGGCGTCGACCTGACGACCGTCGCCTTCACGCTCTCCCTCTCGTCGGGAGTCCAGGACCGCGCGGGGAACGCCCTCGTTCCCTTCGTGAGGACGTTCGAGCCCCAAAGCGTTGCGACGCTGCTCCTCGGGGAGGCGTTCGACGATTCCGTCGGCCGCCCGCTCGGCGGCGCGACGGCGACCCTCCTCGTCTCGGCGGGTGTCGAGACGTCCGAGCCGCGCCCCTACGCCACCGCGACGGCCGCGGGCGGCTTCGTCCTTCCGGCCCTGCCGGGAGACGCGCTCGTGCGGGTCGGGGCGACGGGCTACCTCGACGTCTACCGGCGCGAGTCGGTCGTGGCGGGGGGCTCGGGCAGCCCGGTCTCCACGACGCTCTTCGACGTGAGGCTGACGCCGATCGCCGACCCGGCCGCCGCGAAGCCGACGGCGGGAGGGACGCTCTACACCGCG
The DNA here is from genome assembly GCA_017999215.1 of Thermoanaerobaculia bacterium. Taxonomy (GTDB): domain Bacteria; phylum Acidobacteriota; class Thermoanaerobaculia; order UBA5066; family UBA5066; genus UBA5066. The sequence continues at coordinate 5,015 of JAGOBQ010000014.1, read as the reverse complement.
ACCGCGGGATCCCGCGTCGCGACGCTCGAGGCTCCGGCCGCGAGCGTTCCGCCCGACGTCGTCGTCCGGCTCACGGTTCGCCGGCCGCAGGGCCTTCCGGTCCTCGCTCCCCTCGGCTGGTCGGTCGCCTCCGCGGCGCGGGTCGCGATCTCCGACGCCGCCGGCGCCCCCGTGGCGCCGACGGGCGCGATGACGCTCCGCCTCCCGGACTTCTACGGCGCCACGACCTCGACGGCGCTCCACCTCGCCCGGCTCGACCCCGTCTCTCTCCAGTGGCTGAGCGAGGGGGCGGCGACGCTCCGGGACGGCGCGCTCGAGGCGATCCTCTCCGCCGCGGGCGACTGGGCGATCCTCGTTCCCGACCCGGCGCCGACGGCGCCCGGGACGCCCGCGCCGGGGGCGCCGCTGCCGGGCGTCGCGCTGCCGGCGGAGGACCCGCTCGAGTCGGCGTCCGTCGTCGCCGACCCGGTCGACGTCCTTCCGACGCAGGCCTCCGACGTCTCCCTCACCGTCGTCGCTCCGGTCCCGGTGCCGTCGGGCTATCCGGTCCAGACTCTCGTCACCGAGGAGCTGACGCTCCTCGACGGCTCCCGCCTCGCGGGACCGTCGTTCCTGGCCGACCTCTCGCTCCTCCGGCGCGGGGACGGCTCGCTCGGACTCTCGATTCCCGTCCGCGCCTCAGAAGGCGCCGGGCGCGTCGCTCTCTCCGTCGGCTACGAGCGGTTCGCCGTGAAGAAGTTCCCGTTCGAGGTGCGGCGGGGGGTCGTCGTCGGCCCGACGGGTGGCACCGCGACCGGCTCCTCAGGCTGGGCGGCGACGCTCCCCACTGGAGCGGTCGCGGGCTCGACCTCGGTCGCGCTGACGGCGATCGGAGTCTCCGAGCTTCCTGCCTCCGTGCCGCAGGGATTCGACTTCCTCGCGGCGGCGCGTCTCGCGACGGGCGGCGTCGCTTTCGACCTGCCGGTCGTCCTCTCGAAGTCCGGAGCGGCCGCGCCCCCGGCCGGGGCAGAGCTGGTCGTCGTCGCGTTCGAAGAGCGGAGCGGCTTCCTCCTGACGCGGCCGGTGGCTCGCGCCTCGTACGACGCGGCGAGCCAGACCCTCCGCTCGAGCCCGATCGACCGGGCCCTCTTCCCGTGGCCCGGCGTCCGCGGCGAAGGGGTCTACGCCTTCCTGGCGGCTCGCGACCCGCTCGCCTTCGTTGCCGGGCGGGTCCTCGACGTCGACGCGACGGCGCTTCGCGACACCCTCGTTTCCGTCGGCGGCGGCTGGACGCTCCAGGCCGTCAGCGAGAGCGACGGGACCTTCGCCCTCGCCATCCGGGCCACGGCGTCGACCCTCTCGGCGGTGCGGACCGGGACGGGGAACCTCGGCCAGCTCACCGTCACCCCGGCGACTCCGGGCCAGGAGATCACCGGAGTCGAGCTCCGGCTCGCCCACACGGCCCCGTGGGTCGCCGGCGTGACCCCCGCGGCCGGCTCGACCGTCCTCGTCGGCTCGCGCTTCACCGTCACCTTCTCCGAGGCGATCGACCCCCTCTCGCTCACCCCGGCGAGCTTCTTCCTCGTCGCCACCGTCGAGGGGCAACCGGTCGTCGTCCCGTCCGAGACGCTCGTCGACCCGAGCGGGCTCTCCGCGACGCTCGTCCCTGCCGGCGCCCTCCCGAGCCGGCTTCCCCTCGCGCTCGGCGTCTCGCGCACCGTGCGGGACCGGAACGGCTACGGCCTCGTCGACGCCCTCACGAAGATGCCCGCCGATTTCGCGGTCGCCTACACGACCGAAGACCTGACGCCTCCCGACGCGAAGCCCTGGCTCGTGCGGATCGGCCTGCCGACCGGCAACCCGCAGACCGTCACGATCACCGGCGCCCCGGGCGCCGTCTGCGGCGGCTGCCACGTCGTCGCCTTCAACGACACGACCCTCGTGACGGCCGCAACGGACGCCCTCTCCGACGGCTCATTCACCCTCACGCTCGTGGCCCGCGCCACCGACGCGATCCGGGTCGAGATCGAGAAGGCGAACGGCACGAAGCAGACCCTGCCTCCGGTCCCGTTCACGGACGACGGCGGCCGGACGGTCCTCGTCGGCGATAAGGGCGGCTCCTGGGAGACCCCGGAGGGCTTCCGCGTCACCGTCCCCGCCTCCGCGTTCGCCGGGCCGGTTCCGGTCGTCACGGAACGGGTTGCACCGGAATCGCTCCAGACCCTCGTCGCCCCGCCGCGGGACGTCGCCTTCGTCGACGCTTTCCGGATGGATTTCGCCACACCCGCCACGAGCGGCTTCGACCTCTCCTTCGCCGCGCCGGCCACGAGCGCCACCGATCAGTTCTTCCTCGCTCAGGTCGTCGAGGTCCTCGGCCAGCGGCGCCTCATGGTCGTCGACCTGCTCGTTCGGCAGGGGGGACGGCTCGTCACCGACCGCTCGGGGACTCTCCAGAGCCTCTCGCAGCAGGGCTACGTGGCCCTCGTCGACCCGAAGGCGACGGCCGTCGGCGGCGTCGTCCGCGTCGACGCCCGCCTCCTCTCCGTGCAGGCCCTCGGTGGCCCGGGCTCCCAGATCGACGACCCGAAGAGTTTCTTCGACGGCGTCTACGAGAAAGGGACGTACGCCCTCTTCAACGCGGCGGTCCAGATGGCGACCGTCGCGGGGGGCCTCGGCGCCGGCGCCACCGTCGTCACCTCCTCGGCGAGCGACTTCCTCTTCGACTCGCTCCACGCCCTCACGCGCACCTACTTCCGGCTCCTGACTCCGGTCGGGGTGCCGTTCGACCTCACGCTCGTCGATCGGGACACGGGACTGAGCCTCTTCGAAGGGACCTACTCCGCCCCGACGGGGACGGGCACGGTGGTTCTTCTGAACCCCCCGAACCCCGACCAGCGGAGGCCCGGAGTCCTCTCGGCGGGACCGTCGCCGACCTACCGCTTCGACGCCCCGCCGGCGGGGGGCGACCTCTTCGCCGTCGCCGAGGGGATCAAGGCCTACAGCGGCGTGTCGGACGAGGGCTCCATCACCGTGACGGTCGAGGTGCAGGCCGGAACGATCCCGACGGGCGCCCTCCTCCGCCTCGTCAACTTCAACCGGGCCGGCTCGGCAGTCACGGCCGCTCCGGGCGGCGTCGCCACGCTGAGGCTGCCCGACGCCCAGGCGGGAGACCCGCTCGGCCTCACGGTGGAGAGCACGAACGCTCCTGTCGAGTCGGTCCTGCGGATCGCCTTCGACGAGAAGATGACGGCCCAGGGCGGGAACTGGAAGCAGCACGTCTCCGTCGAGACGCGGGGGCCGGTCCAGGAGCCTCCGTGCCCCGTCGTCGGCTACGACGTCCTCGAGCAGGGGTCCGACGGAACGAGCGTGCGCGATCTCCTCGTCGTGCCGGGCACGAAGGGCGCGCCGGGCACGCCTCCCGGCACCTCGATCGGCTGGCTCCGGGCGGGCTGCCGCTACACCCTCCGCATCAAGAAGTCGGCCGTCGACCTCAACGGCAACGAGATGGCGAACGACTTCCTCGCCGACTTCGCGCCGCCGGACGACGACCCGATCGGTACGCAGACCGCGACGTCGTTCGTTCGCAAAGTCCTCTACCACGGCGGTCTCCTCATCGCGACGGGCGAGAGCCAGAGGATCGACGTTCTCGACGCCCGCGTGCCGGGCACGATCGGCCTTTCCTGCGACATGCAGGCTCCGACGACTCCTCCGGCCGTTCCGGAGGCGTGCCCGACGGGCGCGACGACGGTCCACGTCCCGCTGCCCGGCGTCGGGCGCGACCTCGTGGTCGACCGCTTCGGCCGCCTCGTCGTGGTCGGCGGCGGCATTTCCGACAGCCAGGGCGCGAGCCCCGGCTACGGCTTCCTGCGTCTCTACGACTTCGTCCCGACCTGCGGCAGCCCGACCCGGGACTGCGGGCGGCGGATCGCGCCGCGGGGGACGACGATCATCTCCGCGGCGGTCGGGAGCGACACGCTCACGTATCCGCCGCAGGGAACGCCCCGGAAGATCGCCCTCCAGGAAGAAGTCCAGGAGAAGGCCTGGCGGATCGACGCCGACGACAACACGGCGGCCGTCCCGCCCCAGACGGGCACAACCGTGGCGCTCGACCTCCCCTGGCCCTCCTGCGACCCGCCGGTCCCGGCGGGAGAGGCGCCGGTCCTCTCGATCCAGAAGAGCGGCCCCGAAGGGCGCCAGGGCCCTCGCCAGCCGTACCGCATCACGTCGGTGTCCGTCTTCCCGCCCTCGCCCCGGTGTCACAAGCGCCGCTTCTTCTCCTTCACGAACCTCGCGACAGGCGAGGTGGCCTATGCCCGGACCGACGAGAACGGCGCGGGGCTCTTCCCGGTCACGGGAGTCGGCGCTGGCGTCACGCTGACGGCTTCCTCCGGAGACCGGATCCGGGTGCAGGTGAACGGCGCGTCCGTCGCCCTCGTCGACGTGCTCGGGTACGGCGTCGCCGTCGTCGACCTCGATGCCGTCTACGACCCGGACGACGTCGCCGGCGGGGCGCCGGACGCGAGCGACCCGACGCTGCCGTCGAAGCTCCTCGTCGCCTACACGGGCTCCTCGCCCAGCTCGGGCCCGAGCCCGTGCCGGGACGGCAACTCGGGCGGGACGACGAAGACCTGCGACGTACCGTACCAGCGCTGCGGCGAGCAGCTCACCTGTGACCTCCGGGCGGCGATCGGAAACACGGCGCCTCCCGGCTACCCGCCCGTCTACAAGTACGGTATCAACGACCTCCTCGCGCTCACCGGCATCGCCGTCAGGAAGACGGAGGAGCCCGGCGTGGCGTGGGGCTTCGGGTCCCTCAACGGCTTCGGCCTCCTCTCCTTCAGCATCGATCTGAGGGCGGCCGAGTCGCCTCACGGCTCGCTCCTCTTCGGGCGCGAGAGGACCTTCGCGACGGGCGACGGGACGACGGCGACGATCCGCACCGGCCACCCGATCGGGCTCGTCAACGCCCTCCCGCTCGAGCTCGTGGGGCCGACGGCGACGGCGCGGGGCACCGATGTCGCCCCCGCTGAGGCCGT
>JAGOBQ010000265.1 GCA_017999215.1 Thermoanaerobaculia bacterium | reverse complement strand
CCGAAGAGCCCGTGCTCGCCGGCGTGAGGGTTCAGCGCGGCCACGGCGATCCGCGGCGCGGCGACGCCCAGCGTTCGGAGCGCCGCGGCGGCGCCGCGCAGGGTCGAGAGAACCCGCTCTGCCGTGACCCGCCGGAGCGCCTCCGCGAGCGAGAGGTGCCTCGTGAGGAAGAAGATCCGGAGCCCCTTCGTCTCGAAGAGCGTGAGCGGCTCGATCGTCCCGGTCCGCTCCGCGAAGATCTCCGTGTGCCCGATCTGGGAGATGCCCGCCGCGCGGAGGGCCTCCTTGCTCACGGGGGCCGTGGCGACGGCGTCGACCTCGCCGGCGAGGGCGAGGTCGATAGCGACGACGATCGCCTCGTACGCCGCGCGCCCGGCCGGGGCCTGGACCCGTCCCCAGGCGATCCCGTCGATCCCGTAGGCCGGGACGTCGACGACCTCGACCCGTCCGGGAACTCCCGTAGCCGCGCCGGGGCGCTCGACGGGGACGACCTCGAGCGCGACGCCGGTCGTCGAGAGCGCCCGTGCGACGACCCTCCGGTCTCCGACCACGACCGGCACGCAGACGGCGCCCAGGTCCGCTTCGGCGAGCGCCTTCACGACGACCTCCGGGCCGATCGAGGCGGGGTCGCCGAGCGTCACCGCGACGACGGGTCTTGCTTCGTTCATCGCGTTCGCTCCCGCGGGGATGATCCCACGAGGAGGACCCGCCCGCAGGCCCGTTCGAGGCGCGCGTGCGCCGGGCGAGCCGGGGCTCGCCGACGGAGCCCCGCGTTCTCCCGGCCGGCTCATCCCTCCCGCGGCTCGACGTGGATGACGACCCGGCCGCCGCCCAGCCGGCGTTTCAGCTCCCGCTCGACCTCGTCCGAAAGGGCGTGCGCCTCCCCGACCGCGAGGTCGCCCGGGACCGGAAGCGAGAACGTCACGAAGAGCCCGTCCTCGCCGCGGCGGACCGCGACATCCTCCGGCCGGAACGACGGCCCCCTCTCGGCCCGCAGCCGATCGAGCTCGGATCGGACCGGCGCGTCGTCCGCGGGCGTCGTCTTCCGCGCCGCCGTCGTCTCGCCGACCGGCTCTATGTGGCTCACGACGTGCGCGACCTCGGGCGCCGCACGGCGGAGGTCCTCCTCGAACCCGGAGACGACGTCGTGAGCCTCCCGGACCGTGAGCCTCTCGTCGACCTCCAGGTGCAGCTCCATCGAGAAGCTTCCGTCGGTCGCGTGCGTCCGGATCGCGTGGGCGCCGAGACCGTGCCGCGCGGCGAGGAGGCGCGTCGTGGCGAGGAGCCCCTCGCTCCCCTCGGAGACCGGCTCGACGTGCGCGACGACGTCCGCGCCGGGGAGAAGCCCCTTCAGGGCCTCCTCCGCGGCGTCGGCGATCTCGTGCGCTCGCTCCAGGGCGAGGTGGCGGCCGACGGTCAGCGTCGCGTCGACGAAGGCGTGCGGTCCCGTCCTCCGGACGCGGAGCGCCGCGACGTCGACGACGCCCGGGACGCGCGCCGCCGCCACGAGCCGCTCGCGGAGGCCCACCGGGACCGCGTCGACGAGGTCGTCGATCGACTTCTTCCCGAGCCTCAGCGAGAGGACGACGACGATCGCCGCCACGGCGAGCGCGGCGACGGCGTCGGCGCTCGCGAGCCAGGCGACCCCCGTCCGCTGCGCGACGACGACGAGGGCGAGGCCGACGAGGACGACGGCCGAGGACCAGACGTCGGTCGAGAAGTGGAGCGCGTCCGCCTCGAGCGCCTGGCTCCCGTACTTCCTCGCGGTCCGCGCGAGCGCCCGCGAGCGCGAGACGTCGACGACGATCGAGATCGCCATCACGGCGAAGGCCCAGGCCGTCGGCTCGACGTGCGCCGGGTGGAAGAAGAGCCGCTCGATCGACTCGTAAAAGATCCAGAGGCAGGTCAGGAGGAGGAGCGCGGTCTCGAAGAGCGCCGAAAGGTTCTCGATCTTGCCGTGCCCGTACGTGTGCTCCGGGTCGGCCGGGCGCCCCGCGACCCGGACGGCCCAGAGCGTCACGATCGCGGCGACGAGGTCGAGCGACGAGTGGGCCGCCTCGGCGAGGATGCCGATCGAGCCGGTCGAGACGCCCACGGCGATCTTCATCCCCGTCAGGAAGACCGCCGCCAGGACCGAGGAGAACGCGACGAAACGCTTCTCCCGGTCGGCCCTCGCGAAGCCCTCCGAGAGCGTCGCGGTCGTCACGGAACCGCCGCGGTCCCCTTCGGCGCTGCCTCGGCCCGGCGCGCGAGGCCCGAGACGCTCTGCTGGAAGAGGCGGCTCCAGCGCGACTGGACGAGCGGCGCCAGGAGCCCGACCGGCGCTCCGTGGAAGACCTCGGCGTTGACGACGAAGGTCCTCTCGGGCGTCACCGGCGTGAACCGCCAGACGTGACACGAGGTGACGCCCCCCTCCGACTTGCACCACATCACTTCCCGACCGGGCGTGACCCTCGTGACGAACTCCTCCGAGCGGATCGTCCCGAGCGGGAAGCCGAGCGCGAGGACCTGCTCGAATCCCCCGGCGACCCGAAAGCCCGGCTCGCCGTTCCAGCGCGCCCCGAGGTGGAGCGGCGTCGACCACTCCGGCCACTCCTCGATGCGCGAGAAGAGCTCCCAGACCTTCGCGACGGGAGCGCCGACGCTTCCCGAGGAGGCGACGACGAGCGTCTTCCACGAATCGAGCGGAACGCCGGCCGCCTCCGCGGCGGCGCGCGCGGCCGCCGTCTCGGCCTCGGTGCCCGAGAAGCTGACCCGGAGAGCGGACATCGCGAAGACGGCCGCCACGAGGAGGAGGAGGAGGACCGCGGCGAGGCCGCCGAAGCGGCGGAGGGGACGCGACATCCGGGCGAGTTTAGGCCCTCGCGTCGGACCGGGGCCCGGCGGCGAAGGCGCCTCCCGCGGCCCGTCTGCTCCGGCGCGTCCGCTGCCGGCGAGCAGCACCGCGGCGACGATCGCCGCGCCGCCGGCGAGCGTCACGAGAGAGATCGGCTCACCGAAGGCGGCCCAGCCGAGGAGCGCGCCGAAGACGACCGTCAGCGGATTCGCGAGCGTCGCCCGTCCCGCGGGGACTCGCGCGAGGCCCCGCGTCAGGAAGAGCTGGCCGAGCTGGCCGGCCGCGGCGATGAAGACGAGCCAACCCCATTCCACCGGCGTCGGGACCGCGGGCCCATCGACGAGCGTACCGACCGTCGCGAGCGGGATCGACGTCAGAGGGAACCAGAGGACGATCGTCTCCTCGTGCTCGGTGCGCGAGGCGTCGCGGACGGTGACGTAGGCCGCCGCGGAGAGGAGCGCCCCGAGGAGCCCGACGACGATCGGCGCGAGGGAGGCGGACCCGGGGCCCGCTCCCGGTGCGGCTCGCGGGACGAGGAGCGCGACGCCGGACGCCGCGAGGAGGAACGCCGGGACGAAGCGCTTCCCCGGCTTCTCCGACAGGAACCAGGCGGCGAGGACTGCCGTGAAGACGGGGTGGACCTGCTGGAGGAGGACCGCCGTCGCGAGCGGCTGCCGTGACACGGACCAGAAGTAGCAGGAGAGGGCGAAATGCCCGAGGGCTCCGCGCAGGACGAGGAGCCCCGGCCGTCGCGGGCGCCACGAGAGGCCGCGCCTCCGAAGCAGCCAGAGCATGAAGAGCGCGTTCAGGACGCCCCGGACGAGAATCACCTCCTGGGGCGGGATTCGGCCGCCGAGCAGCTTCGCCCCCGCCGCCATGACGGCGAAGAAGAAAGCGGAAAGGGCCATCTCGCGCACGGCCGGCGATTATCGGCGAGGGGCCGGACGGGAGTCGCCGGTGCGATACTCCGCCTCCCTTGGCCCACCTCGTCCTCGCCCTGACGGTCCTCGTCTGGTCGTTCTCGTTCCTGGCGGCGGCGCGCCTGCGGCAGGAGCTCGGCCTCGGAGAGTCCCTCGCGGCGCGATTCGTCCCGGTGCTCCTCGGCGCCGGCGCGTACCTCGCCACGCGCCGCCCGCTCCGGATCCCGCGCGCGGCGTGGCCCACGGTCGTCGCGATGGGCCTCCTCTCGGTCCCGGTCTACAACGTCTTCTTCTTCCACGGGATGAAGACGGTCCCGAGCGGCACGGCGGCGCTCGTCATCGCGCTGAACCCGGTCTTCACCGCCGTCCTCGCGCGCCTCGTCCTCGGCGAGCCGTTCGGCCGGCGGCACGTCGCCGGCCTCGCCCTCGCGCTCGCCGGGGTCTTCGTCGTCATCCGCTTCGGCACCGACAAGGCCGTCGACTGGCCCTACCTCTCGAGCGCCCTTCTCCTCGCGCTCGCCCCCCTCTCCTGGGCGTTCTACGCGGTCCTCGGGCGAAGGCTCCCCGCCGACGCGGACCCTGTCGACACGTCGTACGCGCTCCTCTTCGTCGGGAGCCTCCCGCTCCTCGCCTTCGCGCGCCCGTCGACGGCCGCGAAGCTGGCCGCCAGCCCCGGAGCGCTCGGCGCCGCGCTCTACCTCGCCGTCCCCTGCACGCTCCTCGCGTGGGTCTCGTTCCTCTGGGCGCTGAAGAGGCTCCCGGCGGGCGAGGCGGCCGCCTTCATCTTCCTGAACCCGCCTCTCGCGAACCTCTGGGCGTTCGTCCTCGAGGGGCAGCCGCTCCGCCCGCCCTTCCTCGCGGGAGCGGCAATCCTCCTCGCCGGCGTCGGGCTGATCGTCCTCCGGCCCGGCGGAAGGCGTAGGCTTTCGGCGTGATCGGCCCTTCGCATCCTCCCGGCGGCGGCGCCCAGCGCTACGCGATCCTCTCGATCGGCGCGGCGCTCGCCACGATTACCCTGAAGACGGTCGCATGGAAGCTCACCGGCTCCGTGGGCCTCCTCTCCGACGCCGTCGAGTCGGTCGTCAACCTCCTCGCCGCCGCCGTCGCGCTCTGGGCGATTCGTTTCGCCGCGCAGCCTCCCGACGCGGAGCACCAGTTCGGCCACGCGAAAGCGGAGTACCTCGCTTCGGCGTTCGAGGGCCTCGCGATCCTCGGCGCCTCCGTCGCCATCGCCCTCACCGCCTGGGAGCGGATCGCCGACCCGCGCCCCATCGAGCAGGCCTGGCTGGGCATCGGCGTGTCGACGGTCGCCGCCGCGGTCAACGGCGGCGTCGCCTTCGTCCTCTTCCGCGCCGGCCGGCGGCTCGACTCGATCGCGCTCCGATCCGACGCCCACCACCTGATGACCGACGTCTGGACGTCGGCCGGAGTCCTCGCGGGCGTCGCCCTCGTCGAGCTGACCGGCTGGCACCTCCTCGACCCGATCGTCGCTCTCGGCGTGGCCACGAACATCGTCTGGATGGCGGGGAAGATCCTCCTCGAGACGGCGCACGGCCTCCTCGACCGGACCATTCCCGCAGCCGAGCAGGCCTCGCTGCAGGCGCTCCTCGCACGCTACCGTGAGATGGGCGTCGAGCTCCACGCCGTGAGGACCCGGCAGTCGGGACCGGTCCGGTTCGTCGACATGCACGTCCTCGTACCGGGGGACTGGACCGTCCAGCGCGGCCACGACCTCTGCGAGGAGGTCGAGCGGGAGGTCATGGCCCTCCTGCCGCGAGCTTCGGTCCTCACGCACCTGGAGCCGATCGACGATCCCGCCGCCTGGCACGAGCCGGGCCCGCCGCGCGCCACGCGCTGAACCCGCCGGGAGCGCCACGTTCCGCCGCCGACGCCGGCGTGAGGCCATTTCGGCGGGGCCGCCGGCCGGGCGCGGCCACGACGACGCGGGCGGCGGAAGAAGGGCGACGAGGCGGCACCGGAGGGGAGCACCGCCTCGTCGAGGAAAAGCGGGAAGGACCTCGGGGACCCGCAGGCGGCGGTCCGGCGCCGCACCTGCGGGCCTCGTCCGATCTCGCCTGCTGGCTTTATGGGCCTCGTCCCGGGGGGGTTCCGGTACCGGGGTCCTTCCCACTGTCGTTTTCGTATCGAATCCGGATCGGCGGCCTCGACCACCTCCTCGGGGCTCAAAACCCTGCTCGCTACGAAGCAAACGCTCTGCCATCAACGACGAGTGACTTCGGCGGGACTCCCAGGAAGCCGGGCGAGCGCAAATCGAACCGCCCGGGCCGCGACTCGTCGCAAGAGGAGGTCGGCACGGCGCCCCTTTCCCCGTGGCGCCGTTGAAATTCCTTCCGCTCTGGAGGAACTCTTTCCACAGGCGTCCGCGATCGCACGGAACGCGCCTCCCGCCCTCGCCGTCCCGCCTCGTCCCCCGCCCGCGACCGACGCCCCCGACGCACCCCACCA
>JAGOBQ010000264.1 GCA_017999215.1 Thermoanaerobaculia bacterium | reverse complement strand
GCGCCCGCGGCGGCCGCCTGGCGGCGCGCCTTCTCGTCGATGCGGGCGTTCATCTCGGCCTCGGTCTGCCGTCGGCGCTCCTCTTTCTCCTTCGCCCGGGCCCGCTCCTGGGCCTTGCGGGCGCGGATCTCGGCGATCCGCTCGGCGATCGGGATCTCCAGCCGCTCGGCGGCCCGCTTCGTGTAGTCGAAGCCGGGGAGCGTCACCCGCGGGAGGCGCTTGCCGACGGCCCGCTCGATCGCGGAGAGGTCCCCCTCCTCGTCGGGGGCGACGAACGTGAAGGCGTCGCCCGTCGCCTCGGCGCGGGCGGTCCGGCCGACGCGGTGGATGTAGTCCTCCGGGACGTGCGGGACGTCGAAGTTGACGACGTGCGAGAGCTCCTCGACGTCGATGCCGCGCGCGGCGATGTCGGTCGCCACGAGGACGCGGTACTTCCCGCTCTTGAAGCCGGCGAGCGCCTCGGTCCGCTGGGCCTGGGAGCGGTTGCCGTGGATCCGCTCGCAGGCGACGCCGTGCTTCTTCAGGAAGTCGGCGAGCCGGTTCGCGCGGTGCTTCGTCCGCGTGAAGGCGATGACGCTCCGGATGTCGCCCCGCGAGAGGAGCTCGAGGAGGAGCTGCGACTTCAGCTCCTGCGCCACCGGGTAGATCGCCTGCGTGATCCCGACGGCCGGCGCGGACTTCCGCTCCAGGTTGATCGTCGCGGGGGCGTGCAGGATGTCGCGCGAGAGCTCGGCGATCGGGCCCGGCATCGTGGCCGAGAAGAGCATCGTCTGCCGCTTCGCCGGGAGGTGCCGGAGGACCCGCTTGATGTCGGGGAGGAAGCCCATGTCGAGCATCCGGTCGGCCTCGTCGATGACGAGGATCTCCAGCTTGTCGAGCTTCGCGTAGCCGAAGCGGAAGTGGTCGAGGAGCCGGCCCGGCGTCGCGACGATCACGTCGGCGCCGGCGCGGAAGGCGTGCTCCTGGGGCCCCATCCCGACGCCGCCGAAGACGGCCGCGCTCGTCAGCGGGGTGTGGACCGCGAGCTCGCGCGTGTGCTCGTCGATCTGGGCCGCGAGCTCGCGCGTCGGGGTGATGACCAGGACGCGCGTGGCGCCGCGGGGCTTCCCGATCAGCCGGTGGAGGATCGGGAGCATGAACGCCGCGGTCTTCCCGCTCCCCGTCATCGCACAGGCGAGGAGGTCCTTGCCGGCGAGCGCGGGGGGGATCGCGTCGTTCTGGATCGGGGTGGGTCGCGTGAAGCCGAGCTCCTTGACGCCGCGGAGGAGGTCGGGGTGGAGGCCGAAGGACGAGAAGGGCATTCCGTGTTCGCTTTCCGCGCGGCCGGCGGCCGCGCAAACCCGACACCTTCTCACGGACCCCCGCCGAAGTAAAACCGGCGCCGGAGCCGGCTCCCGCGCCCGCTACAGGTTCTGCCGGAAGAAGGAGAGGATCCTCTGGTTCACGGAGTGGCGGGTCGGCTGGTCGCGGGGGCCGTGCTTCATCCCGGCGAACGGCACGAAGACGTACTCCTTGCGCGCCTTGTTGAGCGCGTCGGCGAACGCGATCGACTGCTGCATGTGGACGTTGTCGTCCGCGGTCCCGTGGAGGAGGAGGAGCTTCGGCCCGAGCCTGTTCGCGTGGGTCAGGGGCGCCGTCGACTCGTACTTCTCCGCGTTCTCCTTCGGGAGCTTCATGTAGCGCTCGGTGTAGATCGAGTCGTAGTACTTCCAGTGGGTCACGGGGGCTCCGGCGACCGCGGCCTTCCAGAGCTCGGGCGCCCGGGTCGCGGCGACGAGCGTCAGGTAGCCGCCGTAGGACCAGCCGGAGAGGCCGAGGCGCGACCCGTCGACGAACGGCCGCTTCTTCAGCTCGGCGATCCCCTCGAGCTGGTCGGCGAGCTCCACCTCGCCGAGCCGCTTCAGGATCGCCGCCTCGAACGCGTGGCCCCGCCCGCCCGAGCCGCGGCCGTCCATCGCCCAGACGAGGAACCCGTTCGCCGCGAGGACGTGGTCGAGGAGGGAGGTCGCCCCCCACCTCTCCTGGACGACCTGGGCGTGCGGGCCGCCGTAGACGTAGACGACGACGGGGTACTTCTTCGCGGGGTCGAAGTCCGCCGGCTTGACGAGGCGCGTGTAGAAGAGCGTCCCGTCGGAGCCGCGGAAGGACCCCATCTCCGTCGTCGCGAGCGCGAAGTCGCCGAGAGACGTCTTCGGGACGAAGACGCTCCGGACGGGCGTCCCGTCCCCCCGCCCGAGGTCGATGCGCGTCGGCGTGTCGACGGCCGACCAGCTGTCGACGACCCAGCGCCCGTCGGGGGACGGGATCGCGGCGTGCGTTCCCTTCCCGGAGGTGAGCCGGGTCAGGCCGGACCCGTCCAGGCGGACGCGGTAGAGGTGGCGCTCGCGCGGGTCGGCCTCGGTCGCCGTGAACGTGACGCTGCCCGCCCGCGCGTCGAGGCGCGGCGTGTCGGTGATCGCCCACTCCCCGCGGGTGACCGGTCCTGCGAGAGAGCCGTCCATCCCGTAGCGATAGAGGTGGAGGAAGCCGCTCCGCTCCGAGAGCCAGAGGAACCCGGAGCCGTCGGGAAGGAAGATCGGCGGCTCGTGGGAGTTGACCCAGGCGGCCGACGACTCGCGCACGAGGCTCCGCGGGCCGCCGCGGCCGGACCGGTCGAGGAGGAATGCCTCGATCTCCGTCTGCGTCCGGTCCATCCGCGTGAACGCGACCGCGGAGGAGTCGGGCGTCCAGGCGAGCTCCGGGCCGAGGAGCTCGCGCTCGCCGTCGAAGGAGACGGACCGGTTCGTCGTCGCGAGGCCGGCGGGGTCCCAGGTCACGATCCTCACCGAAGGCGTCGCGTTCGGGTCGCCCGGCTTCGGATAGCGCTGCGGGAGGTGCTTCCCGTTCGTGGGGAGGAAGTCGACGAGCGGGTACTCGGGGACCTTCGCGACGTCGAGGCGAAGGAACGCGATGGCCGAGGAGTCCGGGGCCCATTCGTAGGCCCGCCCGCCGTTCCGGCCGGCGAGCTCTTCCTCGTAGACCCAGTCGAGTCGCCCGTTCAGGACCGTCGGGCTGCCGTCGGCCGTCAGGCGGGTCTCCCGGCCGGTTCCCACCTCGACGAACCAGAGGTCGTTGCCCTTCACGAACGCGACCTTCGCGCCGTCCGGGGAGAAGACGGGAAGCTCCTCGGCGGCGGCGTCGGACGTCAGGCGGCGGGCCGCCCCGCTCCCGAACGTGTAGAGCCAGAGGTCGTTCTCGGCGGCTACGACGAGGGCGGTCCCCGCCTCGTTCCAGCTCGCGTCCGCGAGCGGGAGCGACCGCGCCTTGCCGTCCTTCCCCGTCCCCTCGACGGGGATCGCGTCGAGGAGCTTCTCGGCCTTCCCCGTGGCGGCGTCCTCCTGCCAGAGCGAGGCGCGCGCCCCCGGTTCGGCGCTCTCGCGCTTCAGGTAGGTGAACCGGTTCGCGTCGCGCCAGCGGAGGCCCGTCGGCGCGGCCTCGACGAGCGGCTCGGGCGCGTGGACCCTCTCGAGCGTCAGCGCGGCCTTCCCGGCCGGCGGTCCGGCGAGGACGGCGCAGGGGGACGCGGCGGCGAGGGCGAGGAGGGCGACCGGGAGGGCGGGGAGCGTGGCGCGCATCGCCCGCGACGATAGCCGAAAAGAGAAGCGCCCCCCGGCGTGCCGGGGGGCGCGGGGCGCGGGCCGTCGCCCGCGGGGAAGCGAGGGGGCCTACTTCGCCGCGGGGGCGAGGGGCTTCATCGTGAAGGGGTCCCGGAGCGGCAGGTCGGTCAGCTTCCCGCCCGTCAGCTCGGGGAACTTCACCGGGTGCTTCGGGTCGGGGTTCAGGAGGTCGTCCTTCTTGCCGACGGCGAGGACGGCGACCTTGTCCGTCGCGAGGAGGCGCTTCGCGACGCGCTGCACGTCGGCCTTCGTCACCTTCTCGACGCGGGCGGCGTAGCTCTTGTAGTACTCCGGGTCCTTCGCGAAGCGCCCGGTGAACTCCTCGTCGGCGAAGACGCCGAGCGTCTGGGCCTTGGTGGCGAAGCGCCGGGAGAGCGTGTCGACGAACGAGCTCTTCGCCGTGGCGAGCTCCTCGTCGGTCACCTCGGCGTCGCGGACCTTCGTCATCTCCTCGAGGACGATCTGCGTGGCGTAGGCGCACGTGCGGGCCTTCGACTGGAACGAGGCGCGGAACGTCGCGGGGTACCAGACGCCGCCGGCGAGGCCCGAGCCGGCCGAGTAGGCGAGCCCCTCGTCGGAGCGGACCCGGTTCGTGATCCGGCTCGTGAAGCCGCCGCCGCCGAGGACGTCGTTCATGACGAGCGCGGCCTGGTAGTCCGGGTCGTCGCGCTGGATCGCCGGGAGCATCACGGAGACGCGCCCCTGGTTGACGTCCTTGTCGACGACGTAGAGGCCGGGGGCCATGACGTGGGACGGCGTCGGGACCGGAGGAGCCGCCTCTCCCTTGTAGGGCCACTTCGCGAAGAGGGCGTCGACCTTCGCGACCATCTGCGCGCGCGTCACGCCCTTGCCGAAGTCGCCGGCGACGGCGACGATCACGTTCTTCGGGTCGACCCACTTGCGGTGGAACGCGAGGAGGTCCTCGCGGGTGACCGACTCGAGGGAGGCCTTCGTCGGGTAGCGGTTCGTGTAGTACCCCTCGCCGTGGGCGAGGAACCCGCGCTCGCGCTGCTCGATGTCGGCCGTGTCGTCGTTCCGCGACTTCATGTCGTTGAGGAGCTGGTCGCGGCGGAGCTTCAGCTTGTCGTCCTGGAAGCGGGGCGCCGTGAGCACCTCGCGGAGGATGGCGAGCCCCTCGTCGAGGTCCTTGGCGAGGAGGTTGAGCGAGACGTTGCCGCGGTCGGGGCCGTAGCTCGAGTTCAGGGATGCGGCGAGGAAGGCGAGGCGCTCCTCGAGCTCCTCGGCGGTCTTCGTGGCGGTCCCGCCCCGGGCGAGGAGGTAGCCGGCGAGGTCGGCGAGCCCGTCCTTCCCGGCCGGGTCGAGGTAGGTGCCGCCGCGGAGCGTCACGCTGATCGAGACGAGCGGGAGCTCGCGGTCCTCGGCGACGTAGGCGACGGGGCCCGACTTCAGGACGGTCCGGTACTCCTTCGCCGACGGCGGCTGGTAGGCGAACTTCGAGAACGTCAGCTTGTCGGGGTGGGGCGGGACTCCCGGCGCCGCGGGGGCGAGGAGGAGGGCGCCGAGGAGCGCGAGGGCGGAGGTCCGCACGAGGTTCTTCATCGTCTTCACCGTCCGGCTCCTCACTTCCTCTCCCCGGCGGCCTCGAGCTCCGCGAGGCGCTCGCGCGCCTTCGTCACGAGGAGGTCGAAGCCCTTCTTCATCTGGGGCGGCACCTGCGCCGCCTGCGTCTCGAGCTGCGCGAGGCCCTCCTTCAGCTTCGCGGCGTCCTTCTCGGCGGCGAGCTGCTGGAGCGCCTGCTTGATCATCGGCCGGACCTGCTCGGGGACGTCGGCGAGGGCGGCGTCGTCGGCCGCGGGGGCCGAGCCCGCCTTGCGCGAGACGAGGGCCGTCGCCTGGTTCTCCTTCACGAGATAGGTCTGCGCGACCCGCTGGACGTCGGCGGCCGTGACCGCCTCGAGCTTCTTCGGGCCGGAGTTGATCTCCGTCCAGTCGCCGTAGGCCTCGTTCACCATCAGCTGGAGGAGGATCGGGAAGTTCGACGAGAGGCGGCGGAACGAGTTCGCCGCGACGTTGTTCTTCACCTTCCGGAGCTCGTCGGCGGGGACGGGCTCCTTCTTGAGGCGCTCGATCTCGGCGAGCGCCTTCGCCGCGACCTCGGCGGGGACCTTCCCCTCCTTCGCCTCGGCGCCGATGCCGAACGACCCGGCGTACTTCGCGGGGCCGACGAAGCCGTTGTGGACGGCGTAGGCCTGAGTGGCGACGGCGTCGGCGGGGAGGACCATCGACTTGTAGAGCCGCCCCGTCCGGCCGTTCAGGAGCTCGGCGAGGATCGAGAGGGCGTAGGAGTCCTTGTGCTGGAAGGGGACGGTGCGCCACCGGATCTCGGCCGTCGGGTTCGTGTCGGCCTCCCCCTCGAAGCGGAGGTCGTACTCCCACTTCGTCGGGAGCGTGACGACCTCCGGCGGGGCGACCTTCCCCCGCGGGATCCGGCCGAAGTACTCGGTCGCGAGCTTCAGCGCCGCGGCCTTGTCGAAGTCGCCGACGAGGACGGCCGTCAGGTTGTTCGGGGCGTAGTAGGTCGCGAAGTAGTCGTCGGCCTGCTGCTTC
>JAGOBQ010000263.1 GCA_017999215.1 Thermoanaerobaculia bacterium | reverse complement strand
CCGGACGGCCGTTCCCGCCGGCCGGAGGATCCGTCTCCCGCCCGTCGGCTCCCCGAACTGGTTCACGACCGTCTCGTCCTTGATCGCCTGCACCGCGCGCCCGCGCAGCTCCGACCAGAACCACTCCCCCTTCTTCGGAGGGCGCTCCTCGCCCGTCCACTCGAACCCGGGGGGAGGAGGGCCGAAGTCCTCGGGCTTCTTCGCGAGCTGCAGCCGGAAGACGAACGGGCCCTCGGGCTCGAGCGTGCCGAAGACGAGGAGCTCACCCCCGCGACGGCAGACGGTCGCCTCGACCTTCTCGAACCCGTCCGGAAGCTCCGGCCCGCCGTCCTCGTGCTCCGTCATCGGAATCTCCTCGCCCGGATCATCGCCCGAAAGGCCGGACGACGCTCGGAGAGGTCGCGGGCTTCCGTCAGCGGCGATTCGCGGCCTCGGGCCGCCCGAGGAGGAAGCCCTGACCGAGCGCGACGCCGAGGTCGCGGACGGCGGCGAGCTCCTCCTCCGTCTCGATCCCCTCCGCCACGGTCACGGCCCCGATCCGCTCCCCGAGCCGGACGAGCATCGCCACGATCTCGCTCTTGATCCCGTCCCGGTGGAGGCCCGATACGAGGAACTGCGAGATCTTGAGGTAGTCGGGCCGGAGCTCGGCGAGGGCGTGGAGCGAGGCGTGCCCGGAGCCGGCGTCGTCGAGCGCGATCCGGAAGCCGGCGCGACGGAGCGCGGAGAGTCCCACGCGGAACGCCTCGAAGTCGGCGATCGCGCCCCTCTCCGTGATCTCGAGGACGACCGACGGCCCGAGCGCGACGAGCGGGTTCAGGACCTCGAGCCCCCCGTGCGCGAGCTCGTTGACGACGTGGGTCTCCACGTTGACGAAGAGGAGCTCCTCCGCGGCCGGGACGAAGCGGGTCGCCGAGAGCGCGAGGCACGCCTGCTCGAGCGGGAGGACCCGTCCGTGACGCGCCGCGTACTCGAAGAGGACCTCGGGGCTCTCGAAGCTCGACCCCTCGGGTCCGCGCGTCAGCGCCTCCCGGGCGACGACGCTCATCGACGCGAGCTCCCGGATCGGCTGGAAGACGACCTCGAGCCGGCCCCCGCGCAGGAGGGCGTCGAACTCCGCCTTCTGCGCCGCGGCCCGCTCGCCCTCCCGCGTCGTGGCCACGGCCGCGGCTTCCGCGAGGGCTCGCTCGACGAGGCGCTCGAGCCTCACCTGGGGGCTGTACCGGAGCCGGGAGGCCGCGGCCGTGACCTGAAGGCGGCGGTGGACGCGACCGAGGAAGCGCTCGCCCAGGAGCGCCCCGAGCGACTCCGCCACCTGCCGCGCCTTCCGATCGAGCCGCGTCGCCGCCTCCCCCTCGCCGAGGCCGGGCGGGACGCCGACGAACGCCACCATCGCGGTCGAGCCCGGCCGGCGGACGGCGAGCAGGTCCCCCGTCGAGAAGAGCGTTCCGACGAGCCGTCGGAGCGACCGGCCCGCCTCGCGCACGACGTCGTCGAGGACTTCCCAGCCGTAGTGCTCCTCCAACGCGCCGGCGGCGTCGACGTCGACGAGGAGGACCCCGAACTCCTCGTCCCCGAGGAGCCTCTCGCGGAGCGTGTCGACGACGACGGATATGGCCGGGAGTCCGGTGAGCGAGTCGAGGAGGAGCCCGCGCGCGCGGTGCTCGGGGAGCTCCGGCCCGAACGGCTCCGGCGCCGAGGCATCCCTCTCCGCGAGGGCGCTCTCGACCGTCTCCAGGAGCTTCGCCCGACTGAACGGCTTCGTGACGAAGTCGGTCGCGCCGGCCTGCCGGCCCGTGACGAAGTCGCGGATCTCCGACCGTCCCGTCAGCATCACGATCGGGATCGCGGAGGTCTCCGCGAGGCTTCGGAGGGTCGCGCAGACCTCCCAGCCCGAGAGCGTCGGGAGGCCGACGTCGAGGAGGACGAGGTCGGGTCGATCGGCCACCGCCCGCTCGACGCCCTCGCTGCCGTTCGCCGCGCCCGACGGCTCGTAGCCCGCGGCCCGGAGCTGCCCCTCGACGAGCGCCCGGAGGTCGGGGTCGTCGTCCACGACGAGGATCCTTTTTCTCGACATCGATGTGCGGGGATTCTACCGGCCGTGCCGGAACTCCGCGTCGAAGCTCGCCAGGATCTCATCCGGTGCGGCCGGTGCCGCCTCGACGGACTGGACCCGCGCGAAACGCGGCCCCTCCCAGAGCGCCGACTCGAGCCTCTCGAGCGCGTGCTCCGCTCCCTCCGCCACGACGAGGACCCGCCCGTCGGGCAGGTTCGAGACGCCGCCGACGAGGCCGAGGCCGCGCGCGGTCCGCGCCGCGAAGGCCCGGTAGCCGACCCCCTGGACGCGCCCCGCGCCGAGCCATCGCCGGGCGGAGCTCTCGAAGCCGCTCACCGGCGCGCCTCCGCGGGCGCCTTCTCCCAGCCGAACTTCCCGACGAGCGGGACGTAGGCGACCTCTCCGGCGTCTTCCGTCCGGGTCCGGCCGCTCGGCAGCATCTTGACGACGAGGAGACGCTGCCGACCCGGCGGCCCGACCGGCACGACGAGCCGCCCGGTCGGGGAGAGCTGCGAGACGAGCGGCGCCGGCACCTCCGGCGCGCCCGCGGCGACGACGATCGCGTCGTACGGCGCGTGCTCGCGCCAGCCGTAGGTCCCGTCGAACACTTTCACGGAGACGTTCCCGATCCCGAGGAGCGCGAGGACGCGCCGGGCCTCCGCGGCGAGCTCCGGAATCCGCTCGAGCGTAAAGACCTGCCCCGCGAGCCGGGCGAGGACGGCCGCCTGATAGCCCGAGCCCGTCCCCACCTCGAGGACGCGCCCTCCGGGAGGGATCGCGGCCAGCTCCGCCGACCGGCCGACGTTCGCCGCCTGGGTGATCGTCTGCCCCGATCCGATCGGGAGGGCGTGGTCGCCGTACGCCTCTCCGGCGAGCTCCCTCGGGACGAAAAGGTGCCTCGGCACGGCCGCGAGCGCCTCCACGACCTGCCGGTCCGAAATGAGGCCCGCGGAGACGATGCGCGCGACCATGGCGCGTCGCGCCTCTGCGCCCGCCCGCGCGGCGCGCGCGACCTCGGGGTCCTCCGGCCTCACGCCGGGATCTTAGCTTCGGTCCGGGCCGTTCGCGCGGCTTCCTTCGAGTCGCGCGCCGAGGTCTTCGAGGGCCCGGTACGCCGTCAGGTCGAGGTGGAGGGGGGTGACCGAGACGACCCCCTCGGCGACGGTCGTCAGGTCGCTCCCTTCGGACTGGGTGTCGACGTGGGAGCCCCCGATCCAGTAGTAGGGCCTCCCGCGCGGGTCGACCTTTTCCACGACGCTCTCGCCGTAGCGGCGCCGCCCCATCCGGGTCGCCCGGATCCCGGTCGGCCGCCCTTCCGGGATGTTCACGTTCCAGAGGACGTCTTCCGCCATCGGACGGGAGAGCGCCAGCCGGATCACCTCCTCCGCGATCCGCTCCGCCTCCGAGAAATCGGGGCCCGCGCCGCCGTCCTTCCGGCAGTCGAGGGAGAACGCGATGGACGGAACGCCGAGGAGCGTCCCCTCGAAGGCCGCGGCGACGGTTCCGGAGTACGTGACGTCGTCGCCGAGATTGGGGCCGAGGTTGATCCCCGAGAAGACGAAGTCCGGCCGGACGTCCTTCAGGATCCTGCAGATCGCCAGGTTCACGCAGTCGGTCGGCGTTCCGTCGACGACCCACGACCTCTCCCCCGTCTTCACGACGCGGAGGGGCCGGGTGAGCGTGAGCGCGTGCGAGGTCGCGCTCTGCTCCCGGTCGGGAGCGACGACCCAGGTCTCGAAGCCGGCGGCCCTCGCCGCGCGCTCGAGCGCCTCGATCCCGGGACTGTGGATCCCGTCGTCGTTCGAGACGAGCGCCCGCATCAGGCGCCGCCCCTGTAGACGACCTTGTTCCGCTCCGTCTCGTGGAGGGCGAGCCTCACGAGCCGCGCCGGCGCGACGTGAGGGGCGAGCTCGTTCCAGAACCTCACCGCGAGGTTCTCCGCCGTCGGGATGACGCCCTCGAGGAAATCCACGTCCGCGTTCAGGTTCCGGAAGTCGCACCGCTTCACGACCCTCTCGTCGACGATCTTCTTGAGGACCGAGAAGTCGATGACCCAGCCGGTCTCGGGGTCGAGAGGACCCTCCACGGTGACCTCCAGCGTGTAGGTGTGGCCGTGGCCGAACGGGTTGTTGCACTTGCCGAACGTGGCGCGGTTCCAGTCGTCGTCCCGCGACGGGTTGTGGAGGCGGTGCGCCGCGCTGAACGTCGCGCTGGTGGTGATTCGGGTCAGCGGCAGCGCCGCCTGCAGCTCTGTCACGGCATTGGCTCCGGGCCCCGGGAGGGCGAGGGCGCCCGGCGTTCCCGCCGGGCGCCCTCCCCGGAATCTAGCACGCGTCGACGGGTCTCCCCGACCGTGTCAGAACACCACGCGGAGTCCGAGCTGCACCTGCCTCGGGTCGCCGAGGCCGCTCTGGACCGTCCCGTCGAAGTTGAAGATCAGGTTCGTCACCTCGGGCCTCTTGAGGTTCTTCGCGTTGAAGACGTTGAAGCACTCGAGGATCGGCTCGACCTGGACCGGCCCGAGGTCGAAGGAGCGCGAGAGCCGCAGGTCGAGCGAGGAGAACTGGTTGTCCTTGCGCCCGAGGTTCCGCTGCGTGACCGTGCCGTCGGGGTTGATCCGGTCCTGCGGCGTGTTCGCGTCGGCGCCGGTCCGGGTGATCGACTTCGGCTGCGCCGACCGGTAGGAGTAGCGGAGGTTGACGTTCACGTCGCCGGGCGCCTTCCAGACGAAGACTCCGTTCAGGCGGTGGCGCTGGTCGCGGTCGGAATAGCCGTACTCGGCGTCGAGGTCGGTCACCTTCGCGTAGCGGAACGAGAACGGGTCCCGCTCGTTGTCGTCGTCGGACTTGTCCCACGAGAGGGTGTAGTTCAGCTGGAACTGGTAGTCGTTCGACCACCTCTTGCTCACGCCGAGCGTGATCCCCTGGTAGAGGCTCCGTGCGGACGACTCGACGACCGTCAGGGTCCCGATGCCGTTCGGCCCGCCGTTCAGGCCCGAGGACCAGGGCGAACCCAGGAGCGCGTCGTTGCGGTTGATGAAGCGGGTCAGGTGCGTCGTCTTCGCGTAGTTGTACTTGACGAGGATGCCGTAGTCCTTCATCACCTCGCGCTCGATGCCGACGCTCGCCGCGACGGTCCGCGGGTTCTGGAAGTCCCTCGCGACGACGTAGACGTCGGGGCGGAACGGGGAGCCGACCTCCGACTGCGGGATGAGGTTCGGGTAGGCCGGGACGGGGCCGAGGATCCCGGTCAGCGAGCTGTCGCGGTAGAGGCTCTGCCCCCGGCTCCCGTTCGTGGAGCGGGTCGAGGCGAACGTGAGGCCCGGAACGCGCGCGTAGTAGAGGCCCGCGTTCGCCCGCACGACGGTCCGCCCGTCGTTCGTCGGGTCCCACGTGATGCCCACGCGAGGCTGCCACATGCTCTTGTCCGACGGGATGTTCCCGTCCGACGGGAACTCCTGTCCCAGCGACGTCTTCCCGATGAAGCCGGCGTAGAAGACGTCCTCCGCCGGGGTGATCGGGTCCGGCTGGATCTGCGCCTCCCAGCGGAGGCCGAGCTGCACCGTGAGGTTCGAGGTCGGCTGCCACTTGTCCTGGATGAAGACGGCCGGCTCGTCCTGGCGGATCGCCTGCGTCCCCGCCTCCTCCGCCGTCAGCCCGCCGACTCCCGCCTGCTGGAGGAAGAGGAGGACCGGTCCGGTAATCGTCGTCCCCTCCGGGCAGGACCCGCTCTCGCTCGACGAGCCGTCGGAGCACTCGACGTAGTAGCGGTTCCGCGCGTAGTTCAGGAAGCCGTCGGTCGAGCTGAAGATGAAGCGGCCGTTCGCGAATCCCCGGAAGACCTGCGCGGCGTTCACCCGGTTGAACTCGACGCCCGCCTTCAGCTCGTGGGAGCCCGCCAGGTAGGTGACGTTGTCGTTCAGCTGGATCCGCGTGTCGTAGTAGTCGACCGGGATGAAGAACGGCATGCCGAACCGGTAGCCGCGGCCGAAGTCGAACGCGGTGTCGGGGAGCGGCCGGTCCTGGCCCGTGATGTTCGGGCCGTCGTAGGGGCGCGGCCGGTCCTCCCGGGCCAGCTGGAAGCGGAACTCGTTCAGGACGGAGCCGAAGTTCGAGATCGCGGTCCCCGTCAGGGAGCGTGACCAGTTGTCCTCCGTCGCGTTCGCGCTGCGGCCCCAGGAG
>JAGOBQ010000262.1 GCA_017999215.1 Thermoanaerobaculia bacterium | reverse complement strand
GCGAACCGGTTCGAGGAGCCGATCGAGGGCTTCGCTGCTCCGCTTCTCGGCGAGCGCCAGCCGGAGGGCCGGGCGCGCCTCGTCGAACGGGACGACCCGGCCGTCCGCACGCTCCTCCACCCGGAAGAGGTGGACCCCGTGCCCGGCCGGCTGGGGCGGGGTCACCCCTCCGACCGGCAGGCCCCAGATCGCCTTCTCGAACTCGCTCGGAAGGTCGGTCCGCGAGAGCCAGCCGAGCCCCCCGCCCGACTGCGCGTTCGGGGCCCGGCTCACCTCCCGGGAGACCTTCTCCCACTCCTCTCCCGCGAGGACCCGACGGCGCGCCGTCTCGGCGGCCGCCCGGTCGGGGAGGATCATCTGGGAGAGCTTCACGAGCGGGGGATGCTGCCAGCGCGCCGGGTCCGCGTCGTATTCGGCCCGGAGGTCGTCGTCGGTGATCCCCTCCAGGCGCGCGGCCCGCGCGAGGACCTCGGCCCGTTTCTCGGCAGCCGTCTTCCCCGAAGGCGGCGGTTGCGCCTCGGCGACGGCCCGCTCGAGGAGGCGCTCGTCGAGGTACTGGTCGAGGAGGCTCGAGGCGACCTGGGGGGAGACCTGCCCGAGGCCGGCGCCCGCGGCCGCGCGGACGTAGTTCTCGAAGTCCTCCTCCTCCACCGGCTCGTCGCCCACCATCGCGACGACGGAGGCCCGGGCGGCGGCCCGGGGCCCCTTCCGGGCGCATCCGGAAACGACCAGGGGCGCCGCCACGAGGACGACGAGGAGGATCGCGACCCGCCTCACCGGGGCCCTCCCGAGAAGGCCGCGAGGAGCCCGGGCGCGAACGCCGCGGAGGGACGCGCCAGGGAGACGAGGAAGCGTCCCGCGACGCCGCAGACCTCTTCCGTGTCGGGCGGCAGGCCCCGGAAGAGCTCGGGCGCGCGGAACGACTCCGGTCCCGAGGCCGCGAGCCCCTTCGCCCGGATCGCCCCGAGGAGGCGGTCGGGGTCGAGGCGGTGTCCCTTGTCGAGCGTCACGGCGAGCTCGGCGCCTCGGCGCTGGAGCGAGCGGACACCGAGGTCGAGCGCGAGGAGACGCAGCCGCCCGAGGCCGAGGAGCCGCGCGAACTCGGGCGGCGGGGCGCCGTAGCGGTCCGTCGCCTCCTTCTCGAGGACGTCGAGGGCGTCGATCCCGTCGGCCGTGGCGAGCCGCTTGTAGAGCGCCATTCGAAGGCTCTCCTCTCCGATCCACCTCTTCGGCAGGCCCAGGGGAAGGCCGAGCTGGAGCGTGACCTCGCGCTTCTCGACGACCGGCTCCCCCTTCAGCTCGCCGATCGCCTCCTCGAGGAGCGAGACGTACGTCTCGAACCCGACGGCGTCGATGTGCCCCGACTGCTCCCCGCCGAGGACGTTCCCGGCGCCCCGGATCTCGAGGTCCTTCGCGGCGATCCGGAAGCCCGCGCCGAGGTCCGAGAACTCCTGGATCGCCCGGAGCCTCCGCCGCGCGTCGTCGCTGAGCGGCATCCCGGGCGGGACGAGGAGCCAGCAGGAGGCGGGCTTGTCGCTCCGGCCCACCCGCCCGCGCAGCTGGTAGAGCTGCGAGAGGCCGTAGAGGTCGGCCCGGTCGATGATCATCGTGTTCGCGGTCGGGATGTCGAGGCCGTTCTCGACGATCGTCGTCGCGAGGAGGAGGTCGGCCGCGCGCGTCGTGAACGCGCGCATCGTCCGCTCCAGCTCTCCCTCCGACATCTGCCCGTGCCCGACGACGACGCGGCATTCCGGGACGAGCTCGGCGAGCCGCTCGCGCCAGACGCCGAGCCCCTCGATCCGATTGTGGACGAGGTAGACCTGCCCGCCCCGGTCGAGCTCGGCACGGATCGCCTCGCGGACGACCTCGTCCCCCTGCGGGACGACGTGCGTGGAGATGGCGAGCCGGTCCTTCGGCGGCGTCTCGATGACCGAGAGGTCGCGGATCCCTCCGAGCGCGAGGTTCAGCGAGCGCGGGATCGGCGTCGCCGACATCGAGAGAACCTCGACGGAAGCGCGAAGCTCCTTCAGCTTCTCCTTCTGGGCGACTCCGAAGCGCTGCTCCTCGTCGATCACGACGAGGCCGAGGTCCTTGAAGGAGACGTCCTTCGAAAGGATCCGGTGCGTCCCGACGACGACGTCGAGCGTCCCCTCCGCGGTGCGGCGCACGACCTCCTTCTGCTCGTCGGGCGTCCGGAAGCGGGAGAGGAGGTCGATCGTCACGGGGAAGGCCGCGAAGCGGCGGCGGAAAGTCCGGTGGTGCTGGTCGGCGAGGATCGTCGTCGGCGCGAGGATCGCCGCCTGCTTGCCGTCGAGGACGCACTTGAAGACGGCCCGCATCGCGACCTCGGTCTTCCCGTAACCGACGTCGCCGCAGAGGAGCCGGTCCATCGACTTCTCCGACTCCATGTCGCGCTTGATGTCGCGGATCGCCGAGAGCTGGTCGGGGGTCTCCGTGAACTCGAACGCCTCCTCGAACTCCTTCTGCCACGGCGAGTCCTTCGAGAACGCGTGGCCCGGCGTCGTGGCGCGGCGGGCGTAGAGCTTCAGGAGCTGCTCAGCGATGTCCTTGACCGCCTTCCGGACGGACGCCTTCCGCTTCGCCCAGCCCGCGCCGCCGAGCTTGTCGAGCGGCGGGGACGGCCCCTCGCCGCCGCTCTGGTACTTCTGGAGGAGGTCGAGCCGCTCGACCGGGACGAGGAGCTTGGCGTCCCCCGCGTAGCGGAGGTCGACCATCTCGCGGTCCACCTCGCCGTCCCGGATCGTCACGAGGCCGCGGAAGAGGCCGAGGCCGTAGTCGCGGTGGACGACGACGTCCCCCGGCTTCAGGTCGCGCAGGTCGGAGAGGAACGCCTCGGACGCGGCCCTCCGGCGCGGCGCGGCGGCCCTCGGCTCGCCGAGAACGTCGGCGGCGGTGAGGAGGAGGAGGCCGCCCGACCGGAAGAGGAAGCCCGAGGCGGGGCCCCCGTCGACGATGCGGCAGGCCCCCGGCGCGAGCGGCGCCGTGGCGTCGCCTTCGGCCCCCGCGAAGTCGATCTCGTACTCGGCGAGGAGCCGCGCGAGGTGCTCACGCTCCCCCTTCGACGGCGCCGAGAGGACGACGGCGAGGCCGTCGCGGCGGGCCCGCTCGATCTCGCGCGGCGCGTCGGGGAGCCGGTCCTCGAAGGAGAGGACCGTCTCGGCCCCGATCGTGACCGACTCTCCCTCCGGCACGGTCGGCGCGAACGCGACGAGGGCCCGCGAGCGGACGAGCTCCGTCATCCGGTCCGGGTCGCCGGCGAGGCGGATCGGGTCGGGGAGCGCCCTCCCCTGCTTCCGCACCTTCTCGTAGTCGAGGCGGAGGAGGTCCGCCGCGCGGCCGAGCTCCTCGGCAACGGCGACGGGGTCGTCGACGGCGAGCGCGAACGAGGGGGCGTGGTCGAGGATGGACGCGGGCGCCGCGCCCCCGGCGAGGAGCGGGAGGAGCTCCTCGAGGCCGTCCTGCTTCCGGGGCGCGTCGGGGTCCCGCGGGACAGGGGGCTCGTCGTCCTCCGTCCGGCAGGCGGCGAGGACCTCGAGCGCGAGCGCGCGGCTCCGGTGCGTGTCGGGCGTCGCCGTCATCGGCGGGAGGAGGACCCGCTCGAGGAGCCCGGTGGAGCGCTGCGTGTCGGGGTCGAACATCCGGACCGACTCGACCTCCTCGAACCCGAGCTCGATCCGGACCGGGCCGGGAAGGTTCGGAGGGAAGACGTCGACGAGGCCGCCGCGGACGGCGAGGTCCCCGCACTCCGTGACGAGGTCGGCCCGCGTGTACCCTTCGGCCACGAGCGAGGCGACGAGGCGGCCGACGTCGATCCGGTCGCCGGCGGCGACCGCGAGGCTCCGCTTCCGCACGTCCTCGGGGCCCGGCAGGATCCGGAGGAGCGCGCGGGCCGGGACGACGAGGAGCTCGACGCTCCCTTCCGCGAGGCGAGCGAGCGCCCCGTACTCCTCCCGCCGGACCTTCAGCGACGGCGGGATCCCCTGGTAGGGCGTCAGCGACGGCGCCGGGAACCAGGCGATCCGCTCCGCTCCGAAGACGGCGGTCGCGTCGCGCTGGAGGGCGGCGGCGTCGCGCTCGTGCGCGCAGACGACGACCCACCTCAGGCCGAGGGCCGCGGAGGCGGCGCCGAAGAGATAGGGGACGAGGCCCTGGGGGGCGCCGACGAGCGACACCCCTCCCGCGGCGTCCTCGAGGACCCGGGTCTCGAGACGCGAGAGGAGCCCCGCCACCGTGGGCGCGGCGGCGACCTTTTCGAGAAGAGGGTCCCTCCGGCCCGGCACGGCGCCGATTATGCGGCGCCCCCGCCCCCCGTCCCGGTGCCAGGCGTGAAATCGTGTATTGTCTTCGACAATACACGATTTCACGCCTGGCACCTCAGTCCCTCCGGCGCCGGGACGGCCGAGGCCCTAGAATCCCGCCCCGGCCGGCCGCGGGGTCCCTTCCCCGCGCGGCGAAGAGGACACATGGCGAGTCTCATCGAAGCGATCGACATCAAGCGGAAGTCCTTCTTCGAGCACGAGGACGACCCGTACCTCTGCCTCGACGTCACGGTCTCGACCCCGACCGCGCGGGGAGGACAGACGCTCGTCCGCCTGAAGATGCGGAACCTGAAGACCCGCGCCGTCTTCGACAAGACGTTCAAGGCGGGGGAGAAGTTCAAGGAGCCCGACCTCGGGAAGGTCCAGGCGACCTACCTCTACTCCGACGCCGACGGGTTCCACTTCATGGACCAGGAGTCGTACGAGACGCTCACGCTCTCGGCGGAGATGATCGGCGACAACAAGCTCCTCCTCGTCGAGAACACCGTCGTCGGGCTGCTGAAGTTCAACGGCAACCCGATCGACCTCGACCTCCCGCCCCACGTGGAGCTGACCGTGACCTACACCGAGCCCGGCCATCGCGGCGACACGTCGAGCGGTGGCGTGACGAAGGCCGCGACGCTCGAGACGGGGATGGAGATCCGCGTCCCCCTCTTCGTCAAGGAAGGGGACCGGGTGAAGGTCCACACCGAGACGCTGGAGTTCGCCGGGCGGGCCTGAGGCCCCGGGACCGTCCGCCCCGGCGGGACCGGTCCGGCGCGGTCAGAATCCGGCCCGGAGCGTCACGAGGATCTCGTCGGGGTGGATCTTCTTTCCCCAGACCTCCATGTCGTGCCGGGCGTACTCGGCCGTCAGGTCGACGTTCCGGACGATCCCCACGCGGAAGCCGGCGTCGATCTTCGTCCAGTCCCACGCGAAGGAGGGCGAGAACGAACCGGCGGGGACCGAGAAGTCGTTGTCGATCCGCGAGACGCGGACGGCCGGCTGGATCCAGTTGAACCACGGCTGGTCGCCGACGGCGAAGAGCCCGTTCAGCGGGATGCGGTACGAGGCTTCGACCTCGAACCCCTTCCGCACGAGGCCGGCGACCTCCTGCCGCACGTACTGGCCGAAGAGCGAGAGGCGCTCCCAGCGCGCCTCGACGTTCACGCCCGCCTCGGTCTTGTCGCGCCCGTCCAGCAGGTTCCCCTGCCCCGCCATCCCGTCGTCGAGGAGGTCGAGGTCGCCGCCGTAGAGGCTCCCCTCGACGTCGACGCGGTCCGCGAGCTTCCGGTGGAAGACCCACCCGAGGACGTCGATCCCCTTCCGCCCGTCGTCCGACACGAAGCGGACGCCGAGCCCGCCCCCGGCCTGCGCCTTGCCGGAGAGACGCGTGTCGTTCGCCTGGGCGTCGTAGAGGATCGGGAAGCCGGAGTTGTAGGGCGCCTCGCCGAGGCGCGCGAGGTCGACCCGTTCCGGCGTCCCGTTGTCTCCGGCGAGCGAGTTCGTGTCGCGCAGGAAGAGCGGGTTCCCGTTCGCCGCGGCCGCTCTCCAGTAGACGTGCTTTCCGAGGCTCCCGCCCGCCTCGACGCCGATCTCTTCGAACCGGTTGACGGCCGTGCCCCAGAGGCCGTAGCTCTCGAGGCGCCGGGTCGTCTGCTTCGCGAATCGGGGAGCCTTCCCTGCCTGGACGTAGAGCGACGTCCCCTCGAACGCCTTCAGGCCGTCCGCTCTCTTCCCGAACCGGAGCCACGCCTCGCGCACGCGCACCTCGTCGCCGGTCGACGTCGGGTTGCGGTTGTAGAGGTCGATGAAGTGGATCTCGACCTTCGCCTTCAGGCCGTCGGTGAGGTCTCCCTCTCCGATCAGGTTGACCGTCGAGACCTCGAACGAGCCGCCCGGGTCGGTCGTCCTCTGGTCG
>JAGOBQ010000261.1 GCA_017999215.1 Thermoanaerobaculia bacterium | reverse complement strand
GCGCCGGACCCGGGGCGCTCGCCCTCGCCCTCCCGGCCGCGCGTCTCGGCGACGGCCCCGTGCACCCCGGCGTCCGACTCCTCGGCCTCGCGCGCCCCGGCGTCGCCGGCCGCGCGACGCTCGACGTCGCCCGGTAGCGCGCCCGTCCCCTCGTTCCTCGAACGCCCCGGCCGCTCGCGGCCGGGGCGTTCCTCTTCAGGGCTCCCGGCGGACGGCCTTCGCCTCCTCGAGCTCCTCGAGGCTCCGCGGCCAGTCGTCCTTCAGGAGGCGGGAGAGGGCCCGGTCCGCGAGGAGCCGCCCGCCCGTCTGGCAGGTCGCGCAGTAGTTCGCCTCGTTGTCGGCGTAGACGAGCCGCTGGACCGGGTCCCCGCAGTCGGGGCACGGCTTCCCGTAGCGGCCATGGACGGCGAACTCCGGCCGGAACGCGGTCACCTTCTCCGGGAAGCGCTCCCCCGCTTCCGTGCGGAGGCGCGCGAGCCACGCCGAGAGCGTCGCCGTCGTCGCGGCGTGCAGGCGGGCGACCTCCTCGTCCGCCATCGTTCGCGTCAGGGCGAACGGCGACATCCGCGCCGCGTGGAGGATCTCGTCGGAGTAGGCGTTGCCGATGCCGCTGAAGAGGCGCGGGTCGGTCAGCGCCCGCTTCACCGTGTGGCTCTCCGCGCGAAGCGCCGCCGCGAACTCCGGCAGGCTCGCCCCGAGCGGCTCGAGCCCGCCCCGCGAGAGCGCGGCGAGCCCCTCCTCCGTCGCCACGACGTGGAGCGACGCCCGCTTCTTCGGGCTCGCCTCCGTGAGGAGGAGCGTGGCGCCCGGAACGTCGAACGCGGCGAGGCCGACCTTCTTCGGGACGGGTGCTCGCGAGGCGTCCTTCCAGTGGAAGCGCCCGGCGACCATCAGGTGGACGACGAGGAACGGCCCCTCCTCGAGCTCGAAGACGACCCGCTTGCCGAGCCTCCGGAAGCCGCGGATCGCCCTCCCCTCCGTGTCGGAGAGCGGCGGCGCGACCGTCCGGAGAAGGAACGGCGAGGCGACGCGGACCCGCTCGAGCGTCCGGCCGGAGAGCCTCCGCGTCAGGTGCTCGACGTAGAGCTCGACGTCGGGGAGCTCGGGCACCTCAGTCGAACCCGCCCCTCCACGCCAGCCAGATGAAGACGTGCGCGAAGGCGGCCCAGAGGAGCGAGAAGATTAGCAGCCCCCAGGGCCGCTTCTGCCCGTGCGCGACCATCGCGGCCCCGCCCCCCGGGAGGAGGCGGACGACGGCGGACTTCCCCCGGTGACTCGGCACGAGCCCGCCCCGCGAGGCGTCCCAGATCCCGATCGCGGTCACCGTGTCGCCCGGCGCGACGACCTTCTCCGTCAGGACGCACGCCTCGAGGTCGGCGACGCTCGCGTCCTTCGCCTTCATGTCCTTCCGGACCGACCCGTCGTCGTCGGCCATCGCGTCGTCCATCGCCGAGATCATCGCGCCGAGCTTCGCGAGACCCATCTCCTCGGGCTGCGAGGAGGCGGCGTGGCGTACGGCGCGGTGAACCGCCTCGGGGTCGTCGACGACCGTCTCCGGGAACTCGGTCAGGAGGCTGAAGCCGAGGAGCCTCGCGTCGCCGCGGCTCGAGCGGATGACGGACGGGGCCAGCGCGAAGCCGGCGAGCGTCGACGCGGTGGCGTTCTCGTCGTCGGGCGCCGAGGCCTTCTTCGCGTCGTACTCGTAGGCGACGCACGGCCGTCCGCTGAACGGAGCGGCCAGCGCGGCACCGAGCGGCTCGATCCGGCCCCAGACCGCCTCCTCCTTCCCGTCCTCGAGCGGGAGCCCCTGCTCCGCCCGCTTCAGCGCCCCGACGTCTCCGGAGCCGAAGAGGACCGCCTTCAGCTGCCCGACGACCATGAGGAGGCCGAGCGCGCCGAACCCCGCGAGGATGATCGCGGGGACCGCCTCGACCTTCCCCCAGAGGAGGTAGAGGTACGCCCCGAAGACCCCGAGGACGACGACGGCGGCCATCGCGCAGCCCTTCTTGATCACGATCCCTCCTCGCGAGGCGGCGCGGCGACGGCCCGCTGCCCCGTCGAACGACGATGCGAGAGTCACGCCGAGTCTACCGGCCGGGCGCTCGCCGGGCGCCGGAGGCAGGCCCTCCTCGCGACGAACGCCTGGTCTCGCCGGGTCCCGGCCCGAACGAGCAGGGCCTCTCTCGGAAGGCGATCTCGAAGCAGGGCGAGGGGAGCCTGCGGCGCCTCGGGACGGACGTCATCGACCTCTACCAGTTCCACCGTCCCGACCGCTCGTCCCTCCCGGGACGAGCGCTGTCCAGCGGCCCCTACTCTCCGCCGCCTCCCTGGGGCGCGCCGCCGTTCGGCCCGCCTCCCTGCGGCCGGCTGCCGCCGCGTCCGCGCCGGCGCCTCCTCCGGTTCCCGCCCCCTTCGCGCGGGGCGCTTCCGTCGGGCGCTCCGCCCGCCGCGGCCGGCCGGGGAGCCTGAGGGACCTGCGGGGCCGATCCGGGTGCCTGCGCCTCCTGCGCCCGGGCCGGCGCTCCGGCGCCCTTCTGGGGCCGCGGACGGTCGCCGCGCGGACGATCTCCGCGGGGCCTTTCGCCGCGCGGGCGATCCCCGCGCCGTTCCCCGCCCGGCCGCTCGCCGGACGGACGAGGAGCGCCCGGGGCGGCCGTTCCGCCGGGCGCGGCCGTCCCTTCCGCCTGCGGCGAGCCGTCCGCCCTGCCGCTGCCGCCCCGGCCGCGGCGGCGCTTCCTAGAGCGCCCTTCGCCGGCCTCGCCGCCTCGCGACGGCGCGGCCCCGGCGGCCTCGCCGCCCCGGCCTCGCTGCTTCTCGCGCTGCGCCCGGCGCCGGGCGTCCTCGGCCTCCCGCTGCCGCTTCTTCTCCTCGCGGCGGCGTTCCTCCTCGGCCTTGCGCGCGGCTTCCCGCGCCGCCTCCTCGATCCGCCACGCGGCGTCGATCTCGTCGGCCTCCGCCTTCTCCTCCTCCGAGAGGATGGCGCGGTACGCGACGACGATCTCGGGGTTCTCGGCCTGCGCCCGGATCGCCGCCACGATCCGCTCGCGAACCGGGGCGTGCGGCTCGTCCGCGATCAGGGGGATGCAGTCGCGGTCCGCGAGGAGCATCCGGGTGAAGCAGACCTTCTTCTCCTCCTCCGGCTCCGAGGCCTGCTCGAGGAGGAAGTAGAAGTCGCGGTCGTGGTCGAAGTCGTTGCCGACGGTCCGGAAACGGGGCAGGGCCTCGTGGACGAGCTCCGAGAGGAGTCCGAGGTACTTCTCTCCGAGGTCCCAGGTCTGCTCCATGGAGACGACCCGGTCCCGGAACATTTTCGTAATCGCCATTCGCGGTGGTCCTCGTCCGCGCGGTGCGCGCGGGATCGCGCCGAGTCTAGCAACCGGCCGGTCCGGGCCCGATCCCGCCCAGCGCGAGGATCGTCCGGGCGTGCCCCTCGGGCGAGAAGAGCGCGCCGACCTCTTCCGCGCCGGACGAAAGGCGCGGCCCGAGGCCCTCGCGGACGAAGCGGAGCATCGCCCCGGCGAGGAGGCCCGGGTCGCCGGGAGGGACGAGCAGCCCCGAGGTCCCGTCCCGGACGACGACCGAGAGGCCGGGGACGTCCGAGCCGATCACCGGCCGGCCGTGCGCCAGCGCGTCGGCGGCGATCCCGGAGCCGGTGGCGTGCCGGTAGGGGCAGACGACCGCGTCGCACGCGTCGAAGAGGAGCCCGCGCTCGTCCGGCGGGAGGAAGCGGAGGCGCAGGAGGACGCCGCCGGGCGCGGGGCGCTCGGCGAGAGTCTTCGCCTCTCCCCACGGCTCCCCCGCGAGGACGAGGAGCGCGTCGGGGAGCTCCCGTCGTACGGCGGTGAACGCCTCCAGGAGGACGTCCCAGCCCTTGTAGAGGCGGAGGAGGCCGCTGAAGAGGAAGAGCGGGGACTCCGCCGGGAGGCCGAGGAGCCGCCGCGCCTCGGCCCGAGGGACGCGCGGGACGGGCTCCGCGGGGTGCGGCACGAGGACGGCCTGCGCCTCGGGCACCTCCCGCCGCGCCGTCGCGAGGTCTCCCGCGT
Source organism: Thermoanaerobaculia bacterium (assembly GCA_017999215.1). GTDB lineage: Bacteria > Acidobacteriota > Thermoanaerobaculia > UBA5066 > UBA5066 > UBA5066. The sequence goes on along the minus strand of JAGOBQ010000261.1, from coordinate 2,177 downwards.
TCTGGACGGCCAGGACGTCCGCCCGCCGGAGAGCGGAGCGCGCGAGGGCGCGCCGGAGAGGCCCTGCTTCGTGGTCCGCGAGGTTGTGGCAGAGGAGGAGGCGGGTCGCGTCGGGCGCTTCGGCGCGGTGCGAGGAGAGGAAGAGAGCGAGGTGCGGCGCGAAGACCGAGGTCCAGAACGCCGCCGCCGCGAGCCGGGCTCCGCTCGCGGCCGCGAGAGAGGCCGCGCGGCGAAACGAGAGCGGGTCGAAGCCGTCGAGGAGCGGGACGACCTCGACGTCCTCGGGGAACGCCCCCTCCCCGCGGTCCGCCGCGCCGGGATAGAGCGCCCGCGGGTACATTCGAGAGAACGTGATCACGAGGGGGGGCGCGCCGAGCCGCGACATCGCGCGCGCGAGCCTCACCGTCTGGTCGGCGATCCCGCTCCGCCAGGGCGGGACGGGACCGAGGAGGACGACGCCCGCGGCGGGCCCGCTCATCGGGAGAGGAGGAACGCCTTCAGGTACTCGGTCTCCGGGCAGTCGATCGAGACCGGGTGGTCCGGACCGGCGCCGCGCCGCTCCAGGATCCTCGCGGGAACGCCGGCGTCGAGCGACGCCGCGAAGAGGACCTTTTGGAAGAGGTCGGCGGAGACGGGCCCCGAGCAGGAGCAGGCGAGGAGGAGGCCCCCGGGGGCGAGGAGCTTCAGGGCGAGGCGGTTCACGTCCTTGTAGCCCCGGCAGGCCCGGTCGACGTCCGCCGTCTTCTTCGCGAAGGCGGGCGGGTCGGTCACGACGACGTCCCACGTCTCGCCGCGCCCGACGCGGAGGCGGAGGTCCTCGAAGACGTCCGCCGCGACCGTCTCGACCCGGCCGGGCTCCTGGCCGTTCGCGTCGTGGTTCTCCCTCGCGAGCGCGAGCGCCGGCTCCGAGACGTCGACGTGGGTCACGCGCGAGGCTCCTCCGGCGAGCGCCGACACGCCGAACGCCCCCGAATAGGAGAAGAGGTTGAGGACGCGTCTTCCGCCCGCCAGGCCCCGGAGGAGGTGTCGGTTCTCCCGCTGGTCGAGGAAGAAGCCGGTCTTCTGCCCGCCCGCGAGGTCGGCGCGGAAGGAGAGGCCGTGCTCGCGGAACGGGACGCTCCCGGGCGGCCTCTCTCCGGCAAGGATCTCGTCCTCAAGCGGGAGCCCCTCGCCGTGACGGCTCGCGAGGTCGTTCCGCTGGAGGATCGAAGCCTTCGGAAAGAGCTCGCGGAGCGGAGGGAGCCAGAGGTGTCGCGCCGAGTCCGTTCCCTCCGTCGTCGCCTGGACGACGAGGACGTCCGCGTATCGGTCGACGACGAGGCCCGGGAGGCCGTCCCCCTCGGCGTGGACGACGCGGTAGCCGTCGGTCCCGGCCGGCACGAAGCGCTCCCGCAGGCGGGCGGCGTCGACCACGAGGCCGCGCACGTACGCCGCGTCGAGCGGCCCCTCTCCGCACCGCCAGAGCCGGGCGGCGATGGAGGAACGGGGGGACGCGAACCCGCGGCCGAGCAGCTGCCGGGACGCCGAGCGCACCTCGACCTCGCCCCCGGGCGGGGCTCCCGCGATCGCCCGCGAGAAGACCCACGGGTGCCGGCGGCGGGCGGCGTCGTCGCGGCCCGCGCGGAGGAGAAGGGTCGTCGTCAAACCGGACCCGGAGTTTAGGCGGGAGCGCCGGGCCGGTGTACGCTTTCCCTCCGGATGGAGCTCCTTCTCGCCCTCCTCCTCGCCGTCGCGGTCGTCGCGCTCGCGTCCGCCTGGAGCGCCCTGAAGACGGAACGGGGGCGGTGCCGCCGCCTCGAGGACCGGCTCGCCGCCCGCCCGGAGGCCTCCGCTTTTCCGGCGTCTCCTTCGCCGGCGCTGCCGGAACCCCCGCCCGCCGCGTCCTCCGCTCCTCCGCGATCCGCGGTTGCTCCCCTCGCGGCACCGCCGGAGCCCGTCCCCTTCGGCCGGGTCTCGGCCTTCGAGAACCTGGCCGCCACGCTGCTCGGCCCCGCGGAGCGCCTCGCCGACTCGATGCGCGCCGCCGAGCCGGTCCTCGCCGACGCGGCCGACCGTCTCCGCACCCCGCTCCCGCCCTCCCCGCCGGTGCTCGGTGGCGACGACCCCGCCCCGCCGCGAGTCGACGTCGACGGCCTCGGGAGGGCGCTCGCCACGGCCGCCGCCTCTTATACACATCT
>JAGOBQ010000260.1 GCA_017999215.1 Thermoanaerobaculia bacterium | reverse complement strand
GGAACGTCGAGCTCGAGCGGGAGGAGATCCCGATCCAGCCCGACGAGATCGAGGAGCCCTTCTACGACGACGAGCCGCCGGTCGTGGCGGCGGACCTCGACGCGGAAATCTGAAATGCCCTGGGGGGACCCGGACCGCCGGGTCCCCCCAAACCCCCTCCGCGCGGGGAGGCAGCTCGCTGCGCTCGCGCTGAGTAACGTGGAACCCGGACCGCCGGGTCCCCGAGCCCCCTTTGGCGGGGTGAGGCAGCTGGCCTCGCTCCGCGCGGAATCGTGGGGAGCCCGGACGGCCGGGTTCCCATCCGGCCCCGATGGCATCCGGTAGACGTACCGGGTTGACATACGGGGGACTTACACGTAGTCTCTGCCGGTTTCGCCCCTCGGACAGAGCCGCTCCGGCCTTCCGGGAGAGCGATCCGACATCGAAAAATCCGGGGAGAGAGCGGCCCCAAGGGCCGAAAAGTCGTCTCTCCGGCGGGGAAGAGGAACCGAGGAAGTCTGATGCCGACGATCAGCCAGCTCGTTCGTAAGGGCCGCGAAGCCGTCCGTTACAAGACGAAGTCGCCCGCCCTCCAGTCCTGCCCGCAGCGGCGGGGGGTCTGCACCCAGGTCAAGACCACGACCCCCAAGAAGCCGAACTCGGCGCTCCGCAAGATCGCCCGCGTCCGGCTGACGAACGGCATCGAGGTCACGACCTACATCCCCGGCATCGGGCACAACCTCCAGGAGCACTCCATCGTCATGATCCGTGGCGGGCGCGTGAAGGACCTTCCCGGCGTGCGCTACCACATCATCCGTGGGACGCTCGACGCGGTCGGCGTCGCCAACCGGAAGCAGTCCCGCTCCAAGTACGGCGCCAAGCGCCCGAAGTCCTGAGGTAGGGGAGAGAAGCCGTGCCGCGCCGTCGCGAAGTTCCGAAGCGCGAGGTCCTTCCGGACCCGCTCTACCAGTCCCAGCTCGTCACCAAGTTCATCAGCTCCGTCATGAAGTGCGGGAAGAAGTCCACCGCGGAGGGCATCTTCTACGGCGCCATGAAGCAGATCGAGGGAAAGACCCAGGACGACCCGCTCAAGACGTTCAAGAAGGCCCTGGAGAACGTCAAGCCCGTCCTCGAGGTCAAGTCCCGGCGCGTCGGCGGCTCGACCTACCAGGTCCCGGTCGAGGTCAAGCCGAACCGCCGGATGTCCCTGGCGATCCGCTGGATCATCAACTACTCGCAGGCCCGCGGCGAGAAGACCATGCAGGACAAGCTCGCTGGCGAGCTCCTGGACGCGGCGAACAACCGCGGCAACTCAGTGAAGAAGAGGGAGGACACCCACAAGATGGCGGAGGCCAATAAAGCCTTCGCGCACTACCGCTGGTAGCTGCCTGCACGGAAAGGGAGGGCGCCGGTCGACGGCGGACTCCCCGGGAAGCCCGGAAGCCGTGGAAACCGGTCGCACCCATGGGGGCGACGAGGTCCGCGGGGAAAACCGAACCGGGCCACGCCTAACAGCGTGCGGAACCCGTCCGAGCCCGCGGAAACGCGAAGGCCGGAAGGGTTCGACGGCGCAGACACGACCGAGGTCGGGAACACAACCTTTATGGCGAGAACGCACGCGCTCGAGAACTGCCGCAACATCGGCATCATGGCTCACATCGATGCCGGTAAGACGACGACTACCGAGAGGATCCTCTTCTACACCGGCGTCAGCTACAAGCTGGGAGAGGTCCACGAGGGCACTGCCACCATGGACTGGATGGTCCAGGAGCAGGAGCGCGGCATCACGATCACCTCCGCCGCCACGACCTGCGCATGGCGCGGCACCCGGATCAACATCATCGACACGCCCGGCCACGTCGACTTCACGGCCGAGGTCGAGCGCTCCCTCCGGGTCCTCGACGGCGCCGTCGCGGTGTTCGACGCGGTGTCCGGCGTCGAGCCGCAGTCCGAGACGGTCTGGCGCCAGGCCGACCGCTACGGGGTCCCCCGCATCGCGTTCGTCAACAAGATGGACCGCGTCGGGGCCGACTTCGAGCGCTGCGTCGACATGATGATCGCCAAGCTCGGGGCGAAGCCCGTTCCGATCATCCTCCCCTGGGGCTCCGCGGAGACGTTCCGCGGCGTCCTCGACGTGCTCGAGGAGAAGGCTTACGACTTCCGCGAGGAGGCGCTCGGGGCGGACTTCGAGACCGTCGAGGTGCCGGCCGAGCACCGGGCCGACCTCGCGAAGTGGCGCGAGAAGGCGATCGAGGCGATCGCCGAGACCGACGACGACCTGATGCACAAGTACCTCGACGGCGTCGTGCCGACGGTCGAGGAGCTCAAGGCCGCGCTCCGGCGGGCCACGATCATCGGCAGGCTCCACCCGGTCGTCTGCGGCTCGGCCTTCAAGAACAAGGCCGTGCAGCAGCTCCTCGACTCGGTCGTCGCCTACCTCCCGTCGCCGGTCGACATCCCGCCGATCAAGGGGATCGACGAGGACGGGAAGGAAGTCTCCCGCGAGACGAAGGACGACGCGCCCTTCTCGGGCCTCATCTTCAAGATCATGACCGACCCGTTCGTCGGCCAGCTCGCCTTCTTCCGGGTCTACTCGGGTCACCTCGACGCCGGCTCCGCCGTCTACAACGCCACGAAGCAGACGAACGAGCGGGTCGGCCGGCTCCTCAAGATGCACGCGAACAAGCGCGAGGAGATCAAGCAGGTCTGGGCGGGCGACATCGCCGCCGCCGTCGGCCTCAAGAACGTCGTCACGGGGGACACGATCTGCGAGAAGGGGAACGTCGTCGTCCTCGAGGCGATGAAGTTCCCGGAGCCCGTCATCGAGCTCTCGATCGAGCCGAAGACGAAGGCCGACCAGGAGAAGATGGGCCTCGCCCTGGCGAAGCTCATGCAGGAAGACCCGACGTTCCGCGTCTCGACGGACAAGGAGACGAACCAGACGATCATCGCCGGGATGGGGGAGCTCCACCTCGAGATCATCGTCGACCGCCTCATCCGCGAGTTCAACGTCGGAGCGAACGTCGGCAAACCCCAGGTCGCCTACCGCGAGTCGATCCGGAAGGAAGCCCAGGCCGAGGGCCGCTTCGTCCGCCAGACGGGCGGCAAGGGGCAGTACGGCCACGCGAAGATCCGCCTCCGCCCCCACCCCGAGGGGAAGGAGTACGAGTTCGTCAACGCGATCGTCGGCGGCGTCATCCCGCGCGAGTTCATCAAGCCGATCGACCAGGGGATCCGCGAGGCGATCCTCACCGGCGTCCTCGCCGGGTACCCGACGACGCAGATCCAGGTCGAGCTCTACGACGGCTCGTATCACGACGTCGACTCGTCGGAGATGGCGTTCAAGATCGCGGGCTCCATGGCCTTCCAGGCCGCGGCGAAGAAGGCCGACCCGGTCATCCTCGAGCCGATGATGGCCGTCGAGGTCGTCACGCCCGAGGACTTCATGGGCGACGTCATCGGCGACCTGAACTCCCGCCGCGGGAAGATCAACCACATGGAGCCGCGGGTGAACTTCCAGGTGATCACCGCGACCGTGCCGCTGTCCGAGATGTTCGGCTACGCGACGACCCTCCGGTCCCTGACCCAGGGCCGGGCCAACTACAGCATGCAGTTCGAACGGTACGACGAGGTCCCGAAGGCGATCGCCGACGGGATCATCGCGAAGGTTTCGGCCTGACGCGCCGCGCGCGGGCCACAGCATCGACCAAGAACGCCTGACAGAGTTCCCGGAACCCTGAGACGACGGACCGAGGAGATATTCGGAGGAAACGATGGCCAAGGAGAAATTCGAGCGCAAGAAGCCCCACGTGAACGTCGGCACGATCGGTCACATCGACCACGGCAAGACGACGCTCACGGCCGCGATCACGAAGGTCCTCTCGACGAAGGGCTTCGCGACCGCGAAGGCATACGACGACGTCGCAAAGGCCGACGCGAAGACCTTCCGCCGCGACGCGACGAAGATCCTCACGGTCGCCCTCGCGCACGTCGAGTACGAGACCGACAAGCGCCACTACGCCCACATCGACTGCCCGGGCCACGCCGACTACATCAAGAACATGATCACCGGCGCGGCGCAGATGGACGGCGCGATCCTCGTCGTCGAAGCCCCGAAGGGCCCGATGCCGCAGACGAAGGAGCACGTCCTCCTCGCCAAGCAGGTGAACGTGCCGGCGATGGTCGTCTTCCTCAACAAGTGCGACCTCATGGAAGACCCCGAGCTCCTCGACCTCGTCGAGCTCGAGGTGCGCGACCTCCTCAACAAGTACGAGTTCCCCGGCGACACGATCCCGGTGATCCGCGGGGCGGCCGTGAAGGCGCTCAACGACCCGACCGGCCCCGACGCGCAGTGCATCTGGGAGCTCGCGAAGGCCCTCGACGACAACATCCCGGACCCCGTCCGCGAGACCGACAAGCCCTTCCTGATGCCGATCGAGGACGTCTTCTCGATCTCGGGCCGCGGCACGGTCGTGACGGGCCGCGTCGAGCGCGGCATCGTCAAGGTCGGCGAGGAGATCGAGATCGTCGGCTTCAAGGACACGGTGAAGAAGGTCGTCACCGGCGTCGAGATGTTCAAGAAGCTCCTCGACCAGGGCCAGGCGGGCGACAACATCGGCGTCCTCCTCCGCGGCGTCGAGCGTACGGACGTCGAGCGCGGGCAGGTCCTCTGCAAGCCCGGCACGATCAAGCCCCACACGAAGTTCGTGGGCAAGATCTACGTCCTCTCCAAGGAGGAGGGCGGCCGGCACACGCCGTTCTTCAACAACTACCGGCCCCAGTTCTTCATCCGCACGACCGACGTCACCGGCTCGGCCAAGCTCCCCGAGGGCGTGGAGATGGTCATGCCCGGCGACAACGTCGAGCTCGAGATCACCCTCATCGCCCCGATCGCCATCGAGAAGGGGCTGAAGTTCGCGATCCGCGAGGGCGGCCGCACCGTCGGTGCCGGCACCGTCACGGAGATCCTTGCCTAACGAGGGGCCGACCGTGAAGGGGAGCGCCGCCGGCGCTCCCCCCACACGGCCGGTCTCCGCCCCGAGGGGCGGTACGACGAGAAAGACGATGGGCAACGACAAGATCCGCATCCGCCTCAAGGGCTACGACTACCGAATCCTCGACCAGTCGACGCTCGAGATCGTCGACACCGCGCGTCGCTCGGGCGCGAAGGTCGCCGGTCCGATTCCGCTTCCGACGGCCATCTCTCGGTGGACGGTGAACCGCTCGCCGCACGTCGACAAGAAGTCGCGGGAGCAGTTCGAGATGCGGACCCACAAGCGCCTGCTCGACATCTTCGAGTGGACGCCGCAGACCGTCGATGCTCTCACCAAGCTCGAGCTCCCCGCCGGTGTGGAAGTCGAGATCCGCACCATGGGGAAGTAACCCCGGAGCCGTAACGAGGTTTTTGACCATGATCACAGGGATTCTGGGGCGCAAGATCGGGATGACCCAGCTCTTCGCAGCCGACGGCACGGTGGTGCCGGTGACGGTGGTGGAGGCCGGGCCGTGCCTGGTCGTACAGCGCAAGACCAAGCAGAACGACGGCTACGACGCGGTCCAGCTCGGGCTCGTCGGGCCCCGTCCGTCGCCCCGCCGCCTCACGAAGGCCGTTCGCGGCCACTTCGAGAAGGCCGGCGTCCCCCCGACCCGGACCGTCGGTGAGGTCCGTTGCGAGGAGGGGGACCCGTTCGCCCCGGGCGACAAGGTCCTCTGCGACATCTTCAACGCCGCCGAGCACGTCGACGTCGTGGGCGTCTCGAAGGGCAAGGGGTTCCAGGGGGTCATCAAGCGCCACGGCTTCGCCGGCGGCGTCGCGACCCACGGGTCGATGTTCCATCGCCTGCCCGGCTCGATCGGCGCCTCGGCCTTCCCTTCCCGCGTCATCGCCGGGACCCGCTCGTCGGGCCGGATGGGTGGGAAGCAGACGACGACCAAGAACCTCGAGGTCGTCAAGGTCGACGCCGAGAACCACCTGATCTACCTGCGGGGCGCGGTCCCCGGCGCGCGGAACACGGTCGTCAAGATCGTGAAGAAGCCCGCCAAGACGCAGGCGGCGTGAGGAGAGGGACGATGGCGACCACGAAGAAGACGTCCCCCGCCTCCGGCCTCACCGTGCCGATCCGCAACCTCAACGCCGAGACCGTCGGCGAGGCGAACCTCCCCGAGGAGATCTTCGGGGTCCCGTTCCGCCGCCACATCGTGTGGGAGGTCGTCCGGGCGATCCGCGCGCGCGAGCACGCGGGGACCCACAAGACGAAGGTCCGCTCCGAGGTCTCCGGCACGGGTAAGAAGC
>JAGOBQ010000259.1 GCA_017999215.1 Thermoanaerobaculia bacterium | reverse complement strand
GCCGACGGCGAGGCGATCGCGGTCGTCGCCCGCTGGACGATCTCTCACCCGGACCGTCCCGCGGCGACGGGCCTCACGCTCCTCAACCTCCTGCGGAGCGGGGCGGGGTGGAAGATCGTTCACGACGCCTCGATGTGAGCGAGCCGCCGTACCGCCGCGCTGCGAGCGCGAGCGCCTTCCGCCCGACCTCGCACAGGAGGAGACCGATGCACCAGAGACGAACGCCTGCTCTCGTCGCCGCCGCGGCCGTCCTCGCGACCTTCGTCACGCTCGCCGAGGGACCGCCGGCTCCGAAGGCCCCGCGGGCGGCGGTCGCCGCCTCCCTCGCCGACGTCGCCTGGCTTGCCGGTGGCTGGGTCGTCGAGAAGGGCGAGACGTACTCGGAGGAGTGGTGGTCGGCGCCCTCGGGCGACTCGATGGTCGGAGCGTGGCGACTTTCGCTCTCGGGGCGCGCGAAGCTGTTCGAGCTCCTCACCCTGATGGAGGAGGAGGGGCGCGTCGTCCTTCGGATCCGTCACTTCGACGCGAAAGCGGTCGCGTGGGAGGAGAAGGACCGTCCGCTCGTCCTGCCTCTCGTCGAGAAGGGGACGCGGAGGGCCGTCTTCGAAGGGACGGAGGGGGAGGGGCTGCTTTGCATCTCCTACCGGCAGGAGGGGGATTCGCTGACGGTCGAGATCGCGAAGACGGGGAAACCGGTGCAGAGCTTCCGGTTTCTCCGGGCGGGGAGATGAACCCCGGGGGCGCGCCCGAGGCGCGCCCCCGGAAGCCCTAGCTCGTCACGGCTTCTTCCTCTGGGAGACCGCGAAGGGGTCCTGGGTGACGTTGTCGATGACGTAGGCGACGCCGCCGACGTAGCAGCCCGTCGTCCCGTTCGTGAGGGTGACGGAGCCCGACGGGAGACTGGTCGTGAGGCGAGAGAGCGGCTCTTGCGCGTAGCGCGTCGGAGGGAGCGTCAGCGCGAGCTTCGAGCCGACGGTGTTCCCCTCGTCGTCCCTGGCCTCGAGCTCGACGACGCACTCCTTATCGCTCAGGCTGTAGACGCCGATGTTCGTCCGGAACGCGGAGTCCTGCCGGACCCCGGAGAGGACGCCGATCTCGCCCGTCCGAAGGAGCGCAGGGGAGGCGCTCGTGCGGACGTCGCCGGCGAGGGCGAACTGACCGGTCGTCCCGCCGGCGAAGGGCGCCCAGGTCCGGGCCCCGGCGACGATCGCCCCGGTCGAGGAGATGTAGAGCGTTCCGAACGTCTGCTCGAGGCCGAAGGCCGTCTTCACGACGTCGGGAACGGTCTTCGAGCCCTTCGGCGCGAGGCGGATCGAGGAGGCTTCCCGCCGGCCCGCCGAGGTCCAGAGCTCGAGGCCGACGAGCGTCTCGGTCGATTCGAGGTTCGTGAGGGAGAGGTCGGAGACGAAGGGGACGCCGGCGGCGTTCTTCGTGCTGGCCACCGAGGGGATCAGGCTGTTGAATCGCCAGTCGGGGGCGTCCCTCTGGACCGAAAGTCGCAGGATTCCGCCCGGCGAAGGGATCGTGGCCGTCTCGCCGGCGGCTCGGAAGGCCGGGGCCTCCGGCCCGACCGAGGTCGCCACGAGGCTTTCCGCGGCGCCGACGGAGATGGGGAGCTGGCGGGTGATCGGGCTCTGGCCCGGCGGCGTCCAGGTCAGGGAGACGGTCGTCGAGGCGACCGGCGCCGTGTACTGGAAGGCGACGGACGGGCTCGTCGAGCCGGCGGGGGAGGCGTTCTGGCCGAGGTCCCAGCTGAAGGCCCCGGTGAGCAGGAGCGAATCGTTGCGCTCGTTGTAGGCGCGGGCCGATAGCGCGTCTCCGACGCGAACGGCGATCGCCCCGCCGCAGCCGCCGCCTCCCGGTCCGGGTCCGCCGGGGCAGAGGTCGACTCCGCCGAGGGCGATCCGGATGGACGGGTCCACGACGACGGCATCGCCCGCCACCATCAGGTAGTAGGTCATGCCTTCCTCGAGGTACGCGGTGAGCCGTCCGCGAGCGCACGCGCCCGCGACGGGCGTGGGGCTCGAGCAGCCTCCGGTGTAGAGCGCGAGGACCGGCTGGTAGTCGGCAGGTGCGCTGCCCCCCGTATCGAAGACGTACGAGTCGGAGGTGGCGGGCTCGAACCTGAACCAGACCGACTTCCCCGGGGACGCGGTCGCGCACGGCATCGGGGGGTCGCCGGCCTCAGTCGCCTGGACGGTCTCGAGCTGCTGGGTGAACGGGAGCTCGAGGCCGGGGATCGTGATCGCGGCGGGGCAGGTGTCGTTCGGCGGCGGGGCGGCGCCGGCGGCCGTCGAGGTGAGTAGCAGTGCCGCCAGGGTGAGGGACGAGAGGTGTCTGGGCATCCGGAATCCTCCTGAAGGGTCGGAATCGAGGCGAGGGTTCGACGGTAGTGTCTCTCCATCGCCCTTTCCCACGTACGGCTATGATGCGCGCCGATGCCCCGGACCGCATGGGGAGCGATCGCTCTCGCGGGATTGCTTTTCGCGCCGGGAGCCGCGGCGCAGCAGGACGAGAAGCCGAGGGCCAGGCCGACCGTCGGCCTCGTCCTCTCGGGGGGCTCGGCTCACGGGCTCGCCCACGTGGGCGTGCTGAAGGTCCTCCACGAGCTCCGGATCCCGGTCGACGTCGTCACGGGGACGAGCATGGGCTCGGTCGTCGGAGGCCTCTTCGCCGCCGGGATGTCGCCGCCCGAGATGGAGTGGCTCCTCGGGACGATCGACTGGGAGGACATCCTCGACGACCGCCCGTCGCGCGACCGCCTCTCGTTTCGGAGGAAGCAGGACGAGGTGCCGAGCTACGTCGACCTCGAGATGGGCCTGACCCCGCGGGGGATCGCGTTCCCCTCCGGGCTCATCGCCGGGCAGAAGCTGGGCTTCCTCCTCAAGTCCCTGACGCTCGGGACGGTCGGCATCGAGAAGTTCGACGACCTTCCGATCCCGTTCCGATGCGTCGCGACGGACATCGCGACGGGAGAGAAGGTCGTCCTCGCAGGCGGGAGCCTCGCCGAGGCGATCCGGGCGAGCATGTCGATCCCGGGCGTCTTCTCGCCGGTGCCGCGGGGCGCGCGTCTCCTCGTCGACGGCGGGCTGGTGGAGAACCTCCCGGTCGGCGAGGCGCGCGACCTGGGGGCCGACGTCGTCATCGCCGTCGACGTCTCGAGCGACAAGTTCGACCCGGAGAGGCTGAAGTCGTTCGGGGGCGTTCTCTCCCGGATGACGAGCCTGCCGGTCGTGCGGAACGTCTCGGAGGCCGCGCCGCGCGCGAACGTCGTCCTCTCCCCCCGCGTCGGGGACATCCCGTCGATGGGCTTCTCCCGCGCGGCGGAGATCGTCGCGCGCGGCGAGGAGGAGGCCCGCCGGCTCGCGCACCTCCTCTCGGCGCTCTCCGTGCCGGAAGAGGAGTACCGGGCCCACCGCGAGCGGGTTCGGGGGCGGAGGGCCGACCGGATCGTCGTCGACGAGATCCAGACCATCTCCGTCGGCGTCGACCCGAGGCAGGTCCGGGCCCGCCTGGAGACCGAGCCGGGGCGGCCGCTCGACATCGGGGCGCTCCGCCGCGACCTCGACCGGATCTACGAGATGGGCGTCTTCGAGACGGTGGAGTTCCAGATCGTCCGCGACGAGGGGCGGCACGTCCTCGTGATCGACGCGCGGCCCAAGTCGTGGGGTCCGACGTTCGTCCGGGTCGGAAGCGGCTTCGAAGCGGACTTCGACGGAGACTCGACGGTCGCCCTGCGCGGGACGCTCCACGCGATGCAGCTGAACTCCCGCGGAGGCGAGGTGAAGGCGACGCTCGAGCTGGGGACGGTGCCCGGCCTGAACGTCGAGTACTACCAGCCTCTCGACTTCCGGGGCCGGACCTTCTTCAGCGTCGACGCCTCGTTCGTCCGGACCCTCGCGCGCGTCTCCGCGCCGGACGGGTTCGTCGGCGAGGGGCGGATCACGCTCCTGCAGGGCTCGGTCGACGCCGGCCTCTCGCTCGGCTCCTGGGGCCAGGTGCGCGCCGGGGTCTTCCGCGGCACGGGGCGCGGCGAGCCTCTCCTGACGAACGAGCCGATCGACGACCTCGAGATCGACGTCGGCGGGCTATTCGCGCAGGCCTCCGTCGACACGCTCGACGACCTCTCGTTCCCCCGGCGCGGGACGCTGGCGGTGGCGGCCGTGGAGGCGTTTCGCCCCGGCCTGGGCTCGGAAAGCTCCTTCAACCGGCTCACGCTGAGGGGGACGCAGGCCCTCTCCGTCGGCAGGAGGACGGCGCTCCACCTCACCGGCGGGTGGGAGGACACCATGGGGAGCCACCCGCCGTTCTACCTCCTCTTCTCGCTTTCCGATTTCACCCGCCTCGCGGCGCTCTCTCGGGAAGCGGCGACCGGCGAGCGCGCCGCCTACGCGGCCGTCGTCGTTCAGCAGCGGGTCGCGAGCCTCCCGACGAGAGTCGGGCGCGGCGTCTATCTCGGAGGCGCCTTCGAGGCCGGCCGCATCTGGGCCCGACGCGAGGACACGGGGTTCGACGGGATCCGCCCTGCCGGGGGCGTCTTCGTCGGCGCCGACACGGTCCTGGGGCCGATCTACGCCGGCTTCGGTGTCGGCTACGGCGGCAACACGACGCTCTACGTCTTCCTCGGGCGTCCCTACTGAAGCGAACGGGGAGGACCCGGTCCGCCGGTTCCTCCCCCGGCGCCTTCGGCGCCCCCCTCTCCGCGCGGGAGCGCTGCGCTGCACGCCACGCCGAAGCGCGGAAAGAGCCGGGGCGTTCGCCCCGGCTCTTTCCGCGAGTCCCCGGCTCAGGCCCGGGGCCGCTTCACTCGGCGGCCTGGTAGACGCCGTCGTTCGTCCCGTTGTCGACGACGGTCGAGTAGACGAGGAGCCCGCCCCCCTGCACCTCGAACGTCACGAGGAAGTCGTCGTGGACCGAGCTGCCGGCCGTGGACGGCGGGATGAGGTCGAAGACCGGCTGCTGCACCTGGCTCCAGGCCGGGATCGAGCGGACGACCTCGCCGATGAGGGTCGCGTTCGAGGTCCAGGCGCGGAACGTGACGCTCTTGGTGTCGAAGCTCGGGTTGAAGTAGCCGACGTTCGTGCGCCTGCCCATCCCCTTCGCGCGGTCCTCGGCGCTCGCGTTCGAGAGCTGCAGGAGGCTCCCGCTCGCGAGGACGTTCTCGCCGCGGGCGTTGTCGACCTTCAGGAGCGTCCGGCCGTTGCCCGCGGCGGTCTGGTCGTTCACGACGGAGTGGAAGAAGGTGGCTGGCCCGCTCGCGGTGATGCGCGCGGCCGCGAGCCCCTCGAGACCTCCGAAGAGGGCGGCGAGGACGTTCGGGATGGTGGCGTGGGTGGCCGCCGGAACGGTCGCCGTGACCGTCGCGGTCGGGGCGGAGAGGCCCGAAGTGTTCGAGACGAATCCGTCCACGGTGAGCGTGATCTCGGTCGGGGACGGGTTCCAGACGCTCAGGACCGAGTAGTACCGGGCGCCGTTGAGGCCTTCCGCATTCACGACGGACGGGTACCAGACGACCGTCGGCTCGGAGGCGTGGGCGAGCGGGGTGGCGGAGACGAGGGCGGCAAGGGCCGCTGCTGCGGTGACGCTCTTCATGTTCAATCTCCTGTCGGCGGCTCATTCCGGGGACGCGACGACTACGCGGCCGGGTCGCGGCGCGGATCGCGCGAGGCGACCGCGGTGTGACGCGCGTCACGCGAGCGCTTGCAGGAGGTCGAACGATGGCGTCCGGGCGCAGGACGGGCCCCGGATCGAACCGGGTCCCGATCGGTCGGTCGATGGGTGCTCGGACCGCGCGGCCCCGCGCCATTGCGCGGGACGGTACGATCCCGCGGCCCGGGCTCCATCGAGGGAGGAACCGTGAACGTTCGACCGATGAGTTTCGCCGCCCTGATCGCCGCCGCCCTGCTCCTTCCGTCCGTCCCGTCGCTCGCCGCGCGGGTGGAGGTCCCGAACGGAGGGTTCGAGCAGGCCGACCCCGCCGGAGCCGCCGGGTGGAGCGTCGTCGGCGCCCTCCCGCCGGGAGTCGCCGTCGCACGCGACTCGGAGGTGAAGCACGCGGGAGCCGGGAGCCTCCGCCTCTCGGCGCCGGGCCCCGCGTCGATCACCGTCTCGTCCGGGGAGGTCCGCCTCGAGGTCGGGCACGTCTACCGCCTCTCGGCCTTCGTGAGGACCGAGAGGGCCGTCTCCGACCCGACGGGGCGCTACCCGACGCCGGTCGCCGCGACGCTCGCGATGCAGTCGTTCCCGTTCACGAACCACTCGCCGGTTGCGGGCGCGACGCGCCCGTTCGAGAAAGTCGAGACCCTCTTCGTCGCGACGACGG
>JAGOBQ010000258.1 GCA_017999215.1 Thermoanaerobaculia bacterium | reverse complement strand
CTGGGCCGTCGGCGTCTGCTTCGTCATCACGGTCGCCTACTCCGCGGCGGCCGGCATCCGGGCCGTTCTCTGGACCGACCTCGTCCAGCTCGTGGTCATGATGGCGGCCGTCGTCGTCCTCGCGGTGTACGCCGTCGGCGCCGTCGGCGGCATGGGGCCGCTGAAGGAGGGGCTCGCCGCGCACTTCGGCTCGCTCGACGCCGCGCTCTCGATCGTGCCGCCGGCGGGCTCGCCGTGGATGCCCGCCGTCGCGCTCCTCACCTTCCTCGCGGTCCAGTGGTGGGCCGCGTGGTACCCCGGGGCCGAGCCGGGCGGCGGCGGGTACGTCGCGCAGAGGATCTTCTCGGCGCGGAGCGAACGGGACGGCGTCCTCGCGACGCTCTTCTTCAACGTCGGGCACTACGCGCTCCGTCCCTGGCCCTGGATCGTCACCGGCCTCTGCACCGTCCTCCTCTACCCGGGCGGCGTCGAGGTCGCCGGGAAGAAGGACGTCGAGGCGGCCTACGTGCAGGCGATGGTCGACCTCCTCCCGACCGGGTGGAAGGGTTTCCTCCTCGCCGGCTTCGCCGCGGCCTACATGTCGACGATCGCGACGCACCTGAACTGGGGGGCGAGCTACCTCGTCAACGACGTCTACCGGCGCTTCCTGAAACCGGACGCGAGCGAAAGGCACTACGTCCACGCCGGGCGCCTGACGACGGTCTTCCTCTTCCTCGCCTCGATCGTCGTGACATTGAACCTCGGGACGATCGAGGGGGCGTGGCGCTTCCTCCTCGCGCTCGGGAGCGGCACCGGCCTCGTCCTGATCCTCCGGTGGTACTGGTGGCGGATCAACGCCTGGAGCGAGATCTCGGCCATGGGCGCCTCCGGCGTCGTCTCCCTCGCCGCCATGGCGTGGTTCGCACGCCCCGGAGCGATCGCGCCCGGACCCGGCGCGGACTTCGAGGCGCAGGCGAAGACGATGCTCGTGACGGTCGTCGTCTCCACGATCGTCTGGGTCGCCGTCACGTTCCTGACGAAGGCGGAGCCCGACGAGAAGCTCCGTTCGTTCTACGAGCGGGTCCGTCCCGGCGGTCCCGGCTGGGCCCGCGTCTCGGCGTCGATGGGCTTCGGCCGCGAGCCGATTCCCGGCGGGGCGCTCTCGCTCGCGAACTGGGCGCTCTCCGCCGTCCTCGTCTACGCCGCCCTCTTCGGGATCGGGAAGCTCGTCCTCGGCGCCACCGCCGCGGGACTCGGCCTCCTCGCCCTCGCGGCCGCCTGCTTCGCGCTCGTCATGCGGAACCTGAGGAGCTGAGCTTCCGGAAGAGGACGAACGAGTAGCCGATCGGGGCGAGGATCATCGCCGCGAGAGAGGTGGCGAAGAGGGCCGCCCCGGCCGTTCCCGGCAGGAAGGCGCCGACGAGCTGGACGAGGCCGCCGGTCACCCAGATCGGGGCGGCGAGACGGTGGGTCCGGTTCCAGACCTCCTCGCTCGCGAGCGTCCAGGGGGTCCGGATGCCGATGAACCAGTTGTGCTTCAGCTTTCCCATGCTGTTGCCGAGGACGACGAAGAAGACGGCCATGACGGCCGAGATTCCCCGGCCGGAGTCGACGGGCATGCCGAGCGAGCCGAGGAGGACGACGACGTGGAAGGCCACCGCCAGGAGCGGGACCAGCCACCGGAAGAGCTTCAGCGTGACGAGGAAGCGTGGGTAGTTCCTCCGGAGCGGGTCCGCGAGGGGAAGCAGGAGGAGGAGCGCCCAAAGTCCGAGCGCGAGCGCCGGCAGCAGGAGCGCGTTCTGCCAGGCCGGGCCGAATCCGTCCGGCTCGCCCGCGAGGTTCCAGTGGATCGGGACCCTCTCCGGAAGGCGCGGCAGCGCCCAGATGCCGAATGCCACGTCGGCGAGGAGGATCGCGAGGAGCGGCAGCTCGCCGAGGAGGAGGGAGCGGTCGATCCGGTAGGTCTTCTCAGCGGCGTCCATGGGCCTTCCCCTTCCGTTCCGTCATCCCGAGGAGGAACCGAAGCGCCTCCTGGAAGACCGTCGTGTCGAGCGAGTAGACGATGTTCTGGCCGTGCCGCGTGTCCTCCACGAGGCCCGCCTGCTTCAGGAGCGAGAGGTGGTGGGAGATCGACGGCTTCGTCATGTCGAAGCGGTCCGCGATCTCGCCGGCGTTCAGGTCCCCCTCGCGGAGGTACTCGAGGATCCGCCGACGGGTCGGGTCCGAGAGCGCCTTGAAGACGAGGCCCGGATCGCTCACGGCGCCCCGCGCGCCGGCAGCGCCCGGGCCCAGGCGGCGATCGCCTCGACGACCTCCGGGGCCACGTGTCCGGACTTCTCGTACTCCACCGGGCTCGACGGCCCTTCGCCCGGGACGAAGAGGTGGTTCAGCGCCGGGAAGAGGCGGATCGTCGTGCGCGGGTCTTCACCCAGCGCCTTCTTCCAGAGCGCGAGGTCCTTCCCCGTCACCTGGTAGTCGCGCCCGCCCTGGAGGACGAGGATCGGGAGGCCGAGCCCCTTCGCCGTCGCAGCGGGGTCGTACCCGCGGAAGGAGAGCCAGTAGGAGGCCGGCACGCCGAGGAGCGTGGCCGACGCCGCTTCCGGGGACCCGGGCGAGAGCGCCCGGAGCTTCGCGACGTCGGCTTTCGTCGCCGCGACGACCTCCTTCGGCGCGGCGCCGACGGTGGCGAGGTGGTCGACCTGGTCGACGACGAGCTCCTCGGGAGAGCGCGCGGCCCCGGCGAGGAGGACGATCCCCGCGATCGCGCGGTCCTCCGCGGCGATCCGGGGCGCGAGCGTCCCGCCGAGGCTGTACCCGAGGACGGCGACCCGCGTCGGGTCGACGCCCGGCGTCGCCCGGACGAGGGCCGCCGCGGCGCGCGCGTCGTCGACGACCTCTTCCTTCGGCGTGATGAGGGTCCCCGCCATCTTCGCCCCGTAGACCTTCGTCCGCTTCTCGTACCGGAGGACGGCGATCCCGCGGGCCGCGAGGCCTCCGGCGAGGTCGCGGAAGACCTTCGTTCCGCCCACCGTCGCGTCGCGGTCGCTCGGCCCCGAGCCGTGGACGAGGACGACCGCCGGGAACGGACCGCTCCCCTCCGCAGGAAAGGTCAGCGTGCCGGGAAGCGTCCACTCGCCGCTCCCGACCGTCACCTCCCGCTCGCGCGCCTTCGACGGGTCCGCGTACGGCGCCGGCGTCCACTCCGGGGGCGGCGTGCCCGGGAGGATCCGAAAGCCGACGAGCCGCTCTTCCCCGTCGAAGACGAGGTGGAACGAGACGAGCGCCTTCTCGTAAGCCGCCGGGACCCAGGCGTTCCCGACGCCATCGACCACCCGGGCCACCGGCTCCCCGATCGATTCCAGCGCGCCGAGCTGCGCCGGGAGCCCGCTCCAGAATTCGCGGAACCGCTCCGCCGGCAGCGCCGCCGCCATCTGCGGGGAGAAGCGGGCGGCAACGGCGGCCGTGTCCCCCTTCCGGAGCTGGCCGGCGACCTCCCGGGCCAGGGCCTCCGTTCGGCCCGCGACCCGGGCGGCCGCGACCTTCGGGGGGGCGGCCGAAGCGGCGAACGCTCCGGGGAAGGTCAGGGCGACGACGAGGAAGAGGGCGGGGCGGGAGTGGTTCAACGGTCTCACGGAGGCTCCTTGTCGTTCGATATTTAGATAACTTTCTAAATATTGGGCCCGGGCGCCCGCGCCGTCAAGGGCTATGATTCCTTTCTCTCCCCAGCGCCCTCGCGAGGAGGCCGACCGTGCTCAAGTGGGTCCAGTGCGTCCGCCGCCGCCCCGACCTGACCGTCGTGGAATTCCGCCGCCAGTGGCAGCGGTACGGCGAGGAGATCGTCTCCCTCGGCGCCGAGCTCGGCGCGGTGCGCGTCGAGGTGAGCGCGGCGCTCGCCGTCGGCGCGAACGCCGAGTGGCAGGCTCGGAGGGGCTCGGCGCCGCCGTTCGACGGCCTCGCCGAGATCCACTTCTCGGGGAGCGCCCCCGAGTTCTTCGCGGCGCTCGAGGCGCCGGGGCCGAAGGCGTGCTTCGAGCGGCTCGAGGCGCTGCAGGAGGAGCTCGTCGACGTCCCGAGGTCCTGCTTCTTCCTCGCCTCTCAGGACGCGGAGGCGTCGTTCTCGGTCGGGGAGGGCTGACCTCCCCTACTCCGCCGCCTCCATCGCCACGTAGCTTCCGTCGTGCGTCCCGGGGCCGCCCGGGGCGGGCCCGTCGTTGAGGACCGCGTAGGCGAGGAAACGGCCATTCCCGGAGACGCGGGAGACCTTCAGGTAGCCGGCCCGGAGGAGGAAGTCGCCGAGCACTCCGTCCACCTGACGCCATTCGCCGGGTCCCAGGACGAGGTCGCGGGACGCCCCGATGCGCCGGCCCGCCGTCGCGTCGAAGGCTTCCCAGCGGAGCGTGACGGGGCCGCCGTCGGGCTCGACGTTCACGAGGGCCAGGTTCGTCCTCGCCGAGTCGTCCTGACGGAGGCCGAAGAGCCACGCCTCGCGGAAGGCGCACTCGGCGAGCCCGGTTCCGGGCGTGAAGAGGCCGTAGGCGCCTCCCCCGTCCGCGGGCGCGGCGGTCCGCGCTCCCGCGTAGCCCGGGGCCTTCCGACCGTCGGCCGTCACGAAGGTGACGAAGAGCGCCCCGGAGTAGCGCCCTCCGCGCGCGCCGATAGCCGGGACGCGCGCGCGGAGGCGGTCGACGAACGAGGCGAGGATCTTCTGCTCCCCCGCCGCGAGCGGCTCGGCCGCCTCGAAGCGCCTCGGCCGGCCGGTCGCGAGAGTCTCCACCCAGAGGAGGCGAGCCGTGACGGGCGAAGGCCCCGGGTTGGCGAGGACGAGCTCGCTCTCGAACGTCGGCGTCTCCACGACGGCGGGGACGACCTGGGTCCCCGCGGGGCGGACGCGCCGGCTCGGCGCGACGTAGGAGCCGTCGTTCGTCCCGGCGTCGTTAAAGACGGCGTAGGCCCAGAAGGGGCCCGGGCCCGAGACGCGCTCCACGACCGCCCAGCCGCTCGAGAGGCCGGCGCGCTCCAGGACCGAGTCGAGCTGAAGCCACTCTCCCGGCTCGAGCGCGACGGTCTCCGGCAGGACGAAGGACGTCGGGCCCGAGACGAGCGTCACGCGAAGCGTCGTCGTCCCGCTGGCCGCGCCCGACAGGAGCGCGAGATTCGTTCGGTCCGTCGCGTTCTCCCGGAGCCCGTAGAGGACGGCCGCCTCCGTCGCGAGGTCCTGCGCCCGCGGAGCGGGATAGGCGAGGCCCGCCCGGCCCGTTCCGGACGGGGTCGTCGTCCGCGCGAGGACGACGCCGTCGGAAGAAGACGTCAGGCCCGTCAGCTCGATCGCGAGAGTCCCTCCCTGCGAGCCGGAGGACGAGTCGGGAATCTCGAGCCCCTTTTGTCGGAGCCAGGCGAGGACGTCGGGATACGTCTTCTGCTGCCCCTTCCCGATGAGCTCCGCGACGCTCCCCCGACCCGCCCCTCCGAACCGGGGCGCCGGGGTGTACATCGCCCGGATCGTGGCTGTTCGCGCGCCGCGATTCGCCACGACGAGCTCCGTGCCGTAGCGCGACCCGTTCCTTCCGCTCGCGTCGAGGACGATCGGGACGAGGCGTGTCGCCGACGGCGTCGTCGTCGTCAGGCGAAAGACCTCCCCGTCGGAGGAGTCCGTGACGTAGACGTCCCCGCGCGCGTCCTCGCCGATATCCGTCACGGTCGCGAGGGTTCGGCCCCCCGACGGCACCCACTCCGAGCGGTGGTTGCGCGGGTCGGTGGCCGCTCCGCCGAGGAGCTTCACGGACAGGAGCTCGCCGGAGCAGAAATCGGCGAAGAGGTAGCGCCCCGCGATCTCGGGCACCGACGGCCCGCGCGCGACGACGCCCCCCGTCACCGAGCAGCGCCGCGGGCTCCCGGCGTGCTCGTACTCGAGGATCGGCAGGACGAGCGAGCCGGTCTGGCAGCCGGTCGCCGGGTCGTAGCAGCGGCTCCCCTCCATGCGTCGCCAGCCGTAGTTCTCGCCCCCCTTGGAGGAGGCCGGCTGCCAGTCGACCTCCTCCCACGTCCCCTGGCCGACGTCCCCGACGAAGAGGTCGCCCGTCGCCCGGTCGAACGAATAGCGCCACGGGTTCCGGAGCCCCTTCGCCCAGATCTCGGGCAGCGGGCTCGTCCGCCTCGCGAACGGGTTGTCGGGAGGGACGGCGTACTCCTTCCCCGGGTCCTTCGCGTCGACGTCGATGCGCAGCATCTTCCCGAGCCAGGTCCCGTCACTCTGCGCGTTGTTCTGCGGGTCGCCCCCGCCCCCTCCGTCGCCGAGGCCGATCCAGAGCGTCCCGTCGAGGGGCGAGAACGCGAGGTGCCCGCCGTTGTGGTTCG
>JAGOBQ010000257.1 GCA_017999215.1 Thermoanaerobaculia bacterium | reverse complement strand
CGGTCGGTGCTCGCGGAGTAGTCGACGGAGGAGAGGAAGCGGCTCGCAACCTCGACGGGGCTGCGGAGGACACGCGGGATCGTCCCCACGAAGCGATAGCGCGCCTCGTCCGGAAGGTTGGGGAGGACGACGGCAGGGGCGCTCTCCGGCCCGAAAACGCGGTCCTGCGCGAGCTTGTCGTCCAGGAGCAACGAACGGCCGCGCCGACCGTATGTGCGGGGGTCCAGAACGCCTTGCCGAAGCCGGCGCAGGTCGTCGAGGGCCGCCCCCGCCACGACGAAGACGATCTCCGACGGCCCATCCTCCACCGCGGCGACCTTCAGCGGCTCCCCGCCCGCCCGGAACCATCCTTCGAGCCGACCGTCCTTCGGGAGCTTCCCGCCGCGACCGAGGCGGATCGGGACCGCCGTCAGCTCCTCGAGCGCCTCGTCGAGCTTCTCGCCTCCGAGGCTCGCCACGGCCGTGGCCGACAGGCCGTCCTCGAAGTCGACGTCGGCGACGAGGATGTGCGTCGTCCCCGCCGAGTGCGCCGGAAGCGGGATGCGCGACGGATCGGGGACGTCGAGCGGCAGGCCGCCGAAGGAGACGCGAATCGACTTCGCCTTCGAGCGCGTCACGCTCCGCCAGAGGAGCCGCGCCGTCCGACCCGCGCCGCTCGGCTCCTTCTCGACGACGAAGCTCGCCTCCGCGCCGGGCCGGGGGCGGTTGATCCACTGGCGGACCTCGCCGACCCGGCGCCCCTCGGCGTCCTTCGCCACCGCGACGAGCTCCCGCGGGACGATCTCGGGGCCGAGGTCGAGCTTCGCGACCCACGGTCCCGTCAGCTCCGAGACGAGGTCGCCGTCGACGTAGAGCTCGATCCGGGCAACGCCGGGCGCGGCGGAGAGCTCGATCTCGGCCGGCCCGTAGAAGAGGCCGAGGAACAGCGTCACGAAAGCGATCACGCGGACTCCTCCCGGCAGGGTTCAAGCAATTTACGTTCCCCGGGGGCCGTCTCCGGGCGGGGACGGAGGAGCGCAGCCGCTGCTTACGCGGGCTCTACCGGAATCAGCCCCAGGAAGAGGCGGAGCCCTTCGTCGATCGACTCCATCGCGGCCGCGTCGATCGAGCCGTAGGCGGCGCGGACGCGCCGCTTGTCGACGGAGCGGAGCTGGTCGGTCAGCGCCCAGGACTCCTTGCGGAGGCCGCCCGTTCCTGCGGGAATGCGAGGGTAGAGCGCGCCTCGCCCCTCGGTGCCGGTGAGCGGGACGACGCCGAAGAGCGGATAGCGCTGGTCGCTCGTGACGGCCGGGTCGCTGACCACGACGCACGGACGGAGGCTCTTCTGTTCGTGGCCGACGGTGGGGTCGAGGTCGACGAGGACGACGGTGCCGCGCTCGAGCCGCATCCTCAGCGCTCCTTCCAGCCCTTCCCTTCGACCCATCGCACGCCGCGCCCGCGGGAGGGGTCGAGAAGCCCCTCCGCGTCTTCGGGCGGAAGCGACCGACCCCATTCGCCGACGCCGGCTTCGGCGATCGCGAGGCTCTCGGGATGCGGAGCGGAGAGCGAGGCACGAAGCGCCGCCCGTCGACGGCGCGCGAGCTCGCGCGTGACGGCCTCGAGGACGAACCCGCTCCGGTTCGCGGCGGAGCGGTCCATCTCGGCGACGATCTCCTCGGGGAGCGTGACGGTGACTCGGGCCAGGCTCATGGACGGGCCTCCAGTAGGATCATACGCATAGTCCTACCGATTTCGCATTCGCCGCCATAGCCGTGACATGTGCGTGCTCGGCACGGTGGTCATCCCGCCGGGCGCGCTCCGACCCAGGAGCTCGTGGCGACCGGAACGGTTCGCCGTCTCTCGCAGGAACGTACGGGAAAGCGTACGATAGACGCGGAGTCGACGATGACGACGATCACCGCCAGCGAAGCGCGCGCGCGCCTCTACGGTCTGCTCGACGAGACCGCGGAGTCGCACGAACCGATCCAGATCCGTGGGAAGCGCAACAGCGCCGTCCTCGTCTCGGAAGACGACTGGCGGGCCATCTCGGAGACCCTGCACCTCGTCTCGATCCCAGGCATGGCGGCTTCGATCCGGAAGGGGCTGAAGACTCCCCTCGGCAAGTGCGAGGACGAGCCCGGCTGGTGAAAGGCGGCTGGCGGGTCGTCTACACGCCGCAGGCGCGGCGGGACGCACGCAAGATCGCCCGGGCCGGCCTGCGTCCGCAGGCCGAGAAGCTCCTCGCGATCCTCGCGCGGGACCCGTTCGAGGCGCCGCCCAGGTTCGAGAAGCTCGTCGGACAGCTCTCCGGGGCATTCTCGAGACGGATCAACATCCAGCATCGCCTCGTCTACCAGGTGCTCGAGGGCGAGAAGGCGGTCAAGGTCCTGAGGCTCTTCACCCACTACGAGTAGAACGAGGGACCATTCATGCCGTGAATGAAATCCATTCACGGTGTGAATGGCCACGATCGGGCGCGGGCGACTCCTCCCTCGTCCCCACCCCGTCGTCAGCTTCCGGTACTTGATCCGATGCGGCTGGTCGGCGGCGGCGCCGCGGCGCTCGTGCCGGTCGGCCTCGTACTCCTGGCAGCTCCCCTCGTACCAGAACGTCTTCGAGTCGCCCTCGAACGCGAGCATGCGGGCGGCGACGCGGCGCGGGGTACCGGTGCCGCGGGACGACGCGTACGGCGAGCCGCGGTCCCCGGGTCGGTCGCGCACGGCCACCCGCAGAGGCTCGCCCCTCCCGCGCGGCTAGTCGAGCGCGGCCGACGGCCGACGCAGCGGCTGGAAGAGCCTCCGGTACCTCGCGGGCGAGAGCCCCGTCCGGCGCCGAAAGAGGCGCCGGAAGAACGACGGCTGGTCGTAGCCGACCTCGAAGCTGACCTCGTCGACCCCGAGGTCCGACGTCTCGAGGAGCCTCTTCGCCTCCTCGATCCGGAGGTTCTGGACGTAGTCGAGGAGCGCGAGGCCGGTCGCCTCCTTGAAGCGTCGCTTGAGGGTCCGCTCGGGGATCCCCGCGTGCGCGACCGCGCGGGCGACGGCCCCCGCCTCCGGGAAGTGCTCCCGCAGCCACTCCTCGCAACCCCGCACGGCCGCGTCCGCATGCGGCTGCGGCCTCACGAGCGGCTCGAAGGGGAGCTGGCCCTCCTCGTGCCACTTGAGGAGGTAGACCTTGGCGATCCGCAGGGCCTCGCCCGGGCTGACGTGGCGCGAGATGACGTGCAGCGCGAGGTCGTGCCAGGAGGTCGAGCCGCCGGCCGTCACGATCCGGCCGTGCGGGTCGGCGAAGCAGAGGCTCGGCTCCGGCTGGAAGCGGACCCGGGGGTATCGGCGCCGAAAGAGGTCCTTGTAGCCCCAGTGCGAGGTCGCGTCGCACCCGTCGAGGAGGCCCGTCTCCGCGAGCATCAGCGCCCCGGAGCAGGCCGAGTAGACGCACGCGCCTTCCTCGTAGCGCGTCCGGATCCAGTCGATGAGCGCGGGGTATCGGCCGGACAGGTCCTCGTCCGGCCCGAGCCAGAGCTCCGGGAGGATCACGATGTCCGCCCGGCCCGCCTCGCCGAACGAAGCGCCCGGCTCGACCGGAATCCCGTTGCCGCAGAGGAAGCGCTCGCGGCCGGGGCCGACCACCGTCACGCGGAAGGGCGGAGGCGTCGGCTCGGCGCGCGTCAGCGTCTGCCAGACCGAGCCGGTGACGCTCAGGACGTCCACCATGCCGTAGAGCGCGGAGCCGGCGGTCTCCGGCACCGCGACGATCAGCGTCTCGAGGGGCCCGGCGTCGCGCATTTTCTCGAACCGTGGCACGAACGGACCGTTCCTGGCAAGCGACTGCCTGTCCCCGGGCGCCACGCCGCCGCATCTTGGGTCCGTCGACGCGCTTCACGAACAGAAGCCGGGACGAAAGGAGAACGACATGAAGACGACGATGACCCACGAGGAGGCCGCGATGGCGGCCCGGAAGCCCGCCCCGATGCCGGCGCCCGCAATGATCAACGGCCTCGAGACCGAGAAGATGGCCGCGACGGTCCAGGCGATCAAGGGCGACCCCACCCTCGCGCAGTTCGAGTTCCGAGCCCGGAACCGCTGGATCTCGGGCGGCGAGAACCGGTCGGTCATCCAGGACTTCCGCGGTGCTGGCGCCGAGGACACCTCGCGCCGCGAGCCCTTCACCTTCACGAACGGCGAGCCGCCGGTCCTCCTCGGGAACAACGAGGGAGCGAACCCGGTCGAGTTCCTGCTGCACGCGCTCGCCGGCTGCGTGACGACGACGACCGTCCTGCACGCGGCGGCGCGCGGCATCCGGATCGAGTCGCTCTCGACCCGCCTCGTCGGCGACCTCGACGTCCAGGGGCTCCTCGCCATGGCCGACGTCCCCGCCGGCTACCGCGGGATCCGGATCGAGATGGACATCCGGGCCGAGAACGCCACCGACGAGGAGCTGGACGAGCTCCTCGGATTCGCGAGGGAGCACTCGCCGGTCTGCAACACGGTCTGCCGGCCCGTGCCGGTCACCCTGGAGCGGATGAAGCGATGACTCCGGGCCCCGGGGCCGTCGCCCGAGAGGGCGGCGGCCCCGGTTTCGCCCCGGCCCTCCGCCCTACCCCGTCGTCAGCTTCCGGTACTTGATCCGGTGCGGCATGTCGGCGGCGGCGCCGAGGCGCTTGTGCCGGTCGGCCTCGTACTCCTGGTAGTTCCCCTCGTACCAGAACGTCTTCGAGTCGCCCTCGAACGCGAGCATGTGGGTGGCGACGCGGTCGAGGAACCAGCGGTCGTGCGAGATGACGACGGCGCAGCCGGCGAAGGAGAGGAGCGCCTCCTCGAGCGCCCGGAGCGTGTCGACGTCGAGGTCGTTCGTCGGCTCGTCGAGGAGGAGGAGGTTGCCGGCCTTCTTCACGGTGCGCGCGAGGTGGAGGCGGTTCATCTCGCCGCCCGAGAGGTCGCCGATCCGCTTCTGCTGGTCGGCCCCCTTGAAGTTGAACATCGAGCACCAGGCGCGGCTCGACATCTCGCGGCGGCCGACCAGGATCTTCTCCTCGCCGCCGGAGACCTCCTCCCACACGGACTTCGTCGGGTCGGGGCGGTCGCGGTTCTGGTCGACGTAGGAGGGGAAGACCGTCTCGCCCACCGTGAGGACGCCGCCGTCGGGCTTCTCGAGGCCCATGATCATCTTGAAGAGCGTCGTCTTGCCGGCGCCGTTCGGGCCGATGACGCCGACGATGCCGCCCTTCGGCAGGTCGAACGTCAGGTCGTCGAAGAGGAGCTTGTCGCCGTAGGCCTTCTTCAGGCCTTCCGCGCGGACGACGACGTCGCCGAGGCGCGGCCCCGCCGGGATGTAGATCTCGTTCGTCTCGCCGCGGCTCTCGGCGCCGCTCTCGGCGAGGAGCTGCTCGTAGGCCTGGAGGCGCGCCTTCCCCTTGGCGTGCCGGGCGCGCGGGGCCATCCGCACCCACTCGAGCTCGCGCTCGAGCGTCTTCTGCTTGTTGCTCTCGGCCTTCTCCTCCTGCGCGAGGCGGGTCGCCTTCTGGTCGAGCCAGGAGGTGTAGTTCCCCTTCCACGGGATGCCGGCGCCGCGGTCGAGCTCGAGGATCCACTGCGCGACGTTGTCGAGGAAGTAGCGGTCGTGCGTGACCGCGACGACGGTGCCGGGGTACTCGGCGAGGTGCTGCTCGAGCCAGGCGACCGACTCGGCGTCGAGGTGGTTCGTCGGCTCGTCGAGGAGGAGGAGGTCGGGCTTCTCGAGGAGGACGCGGCAGAGCGCGACGCGGCGCCGCTCGCCGCCGGAGATCTTCGTCACGTCCGCGTCGGGCGGCGGGCAGCGGAGGGCGTCCATCGCCGTCTCGAGCGTCCGGTCGAGGTCCCAGCCGTTCGCGGCCTCGATGGCGTCCTGCACCTTCCCGTACTCCGCCATCACCTTGTCCATCTCGGCGTCGGGGAGGCTCTCGCCCATCTTCTCGCCCAGCTCGTCGAAGCGCGCGAGGAGCTTCTTCACCGGCTCGACGGCCGCCTCGACGTTCTCGAGGACGGTCTTCGCGGGGTCGAGCCACGGGTCCTGCTGGAGGACCCCGACGCGCGTCCCTTCCGCGGGGAAGGCCTCACCGTTGAACTCCCTGTCGACGCCCGCCATGATCCGGAGGAGCGACGATTTCCCCGCGCCGTTCAGGCCGAGGACGCCGATCTTGGCGCCCGGGAAGAACGACAGGTAGATCCCCTTCAGGATCTCCCGCTGCGGGGGGACGACTTTGCGGAGGTTGACCATCGTGTAGATGTACTGCTGGGCCATGGCGGGCGGAATGTAGCAGGGGTGCGGCGGGTGCGCTGGCCGGGCCTCGCCGGGGCGCCCGGCCCCTCCCCCTCCCGTAAACTCCCCCGGGC